>NZ_JBEPPM010000009.1:0-166284 GCF_040547315.1 Arthrobacter sp. UYP6 | reverse complement strand
ATACTGGTCCTTGAAGTCCTGGGTAAAGGGGTAGCCGCTGGGCATCGCATCGCTCCTGTAGTTTCAGAGCGTTGCACTGACCATATGACTCTGCCTAGCCCAAGTGACACCAACGCGACACTCGATCAGTCCGGAGCCACTGCGGAATCCGCGGCAGGAAAATCAGCGACGCCAAGCCGCCGGATGGCCCACGGACCAAGCACTGCACCGCTAAGGATCAACGCCCCGGAAACCAGGCAGGCGGCCTGCCAGGAACTGAACTCATAGAGCATACCGGCGGCAAGGGCTCCGACAGCCGCGCTGAGCAGGCCCACGGCTGTGTAGACGCCCATGACAGTGCCGACACTGGCCGGCACCGCTTCGGCAACAACTGCCTGTTCGACCGGCATTAGCACGGCCCAGGCCACACCGCTCAGGATCCACAGCCCCGAGATCAGCACCGGACTGGTTGCCCACGCCAGTGATACGGCGAAAACCGTACTGAAAACCGACGCAGCAATGACTGCGCGGCTCCTGCCTATGCGGAGGACAACTTTGTGCAGCAGCGGCGGCAGGACCATCAGGGCAAGAGCTCCGGGAAGAAAAACGTAGGCCGCCTGGATGACGCCAAGACCGAAACCACGCTGCAGGTGCAACAGCAGCAGGATGGAGACGGCCGCTTCAGCTACGGCGGTCGTAGCTGAAGCAATCAGCATCGGCCGCACCCGCCGGGCAACAGTCCGGGTTGCGGCACCCGCCCCGCCGGCCACTGTCCCACCTGCGTCGCCGCCGACCGCCCCGCCGACAGCGCCACCTACCGCTCCCTCAAACGTTCCCGCAGCCGTTCCCGCGCCAACCGGCTCCCCGGCCAGCCGCGCAGGGCTCGTGAACAGCGCCACGGCACCGATCAGGCAGGCAACGCCGCATCCTGCCAGTACCGGAGCGAACAGGTTTATCTGGCCAAGCAGCATCAGCCCGGCCACAAAAGCGATCCATGAACCGGTGGCCTGCACGGACATCAACCGCGCAAAAACTTCGGGGTCGGCAGCCAGCCTCTCGCTCACAATGGCCCGCAGGGACACCCACAGGACGGCTCCGCCAATACCGCCCACCACGGCGGCGGCAAAGGCCATCGGCAGGGAATCCGCCAGCGCATATCCGCAGCAGGACAGCCCGTAGATCGCGGCGCCCACACCGGCGAGGTTCCGCCGTTCCCTGCTGTCGGCCAGCCGTCCTGCCAGTGGCCGGACGAGAACCGAGACCAAGAGTTCCGCCGCGATCAGCAGCCCCACCTGCGAGGCGTCTGCCCCAAGGGCAATTCCAGCCCACAACGGAATGAGGAAATCAATCAGCTCAGCGGGGCCGTTGGTGAGTCCGGCAGCGAGCAATGCAGACCGTTCCCGCCGCAGCACGTTGCGAGGTTCCCCGGACACCGTTTTCGCAGACATCGCCTGAGCATAGGGAAGCGCGCGGCTGCAGGCAAGGAACCGCACGTTAGCCCTCCCCCGGCAGGGCGGGGCAGGAACGCAGCGCGGCCGAGAGGGAGCGCCTGCGGGAGCCGCGACCTCGGTCAGCTCAGGGGCCGGCTCGAACTCGCGGCGATCGCCCGCTGGCGCCCGCCCTCCCCGCCGGACCGACCGCCGTCGGCCGCCGAAGTCAGGATGGCCGCAGCAATATTGTCCGCATCCCGCAGCGTCCGGGCACCGGCTCCGGCAGGAGAACCCGCTTCAGCTGCAATAGCGGTGCCCCACTGCACCGATGAGAGCTGCAGACCCAGCACGTACAGGCCCTCCTGCGGTTCACCGCTGATGCCCACCGGCCGGTATGGCGGCAGGGTGACGTCCAGGCCGGGCGTCACCACGGCGGTGCCGTCCCCGGCCATCATGACCTTGGGCCGGGCCAGTCCGTCGCGGAGCATTCCGGACAGCAGCGGGGAGATGTTCCGATCCACGCGGTTGGCCGGCATCATGGCCTCGACCAGGGTCTTCGCCGCGTACTCGGTGCCGGACCAGGGCGAGACGCCGGTGAACACGCCGCGTGCCTCATCCACGTCGAAGCGCGGGTCCGGACCCACAAAGTGCACCAGGCCTGCCCGCACCAGGGCAGCCAGCTGTTCAATCCGCTCCGTCGGCGGGCCGCTGGCCAGCCCCTCCACCAGCGGCTCGAACCAGCCGCGCAGCTCGGTCAGCCAGGAGGCCTCGGCCAGCCCGCCGTCGGCCACTACCGCCTTGAGCATCGTGCGCCCGGCGTTCAGCGCGCCGATCGCCATCTTCAGCGGATCATCCTCGCCGGCGGCTGACCCGGCTGCGTCGTCCTCCAGGTAGGCGAGGACGGCGTCGTCGAGATCCTTCGCCCCGGCGTACGGGCGGCGTCCCAGCGGCTGCGCCAATGCTTCCAGGTTGGTGCGCCGTGCTGCCGGAACACAGCGGTCCAGGACCGCTTCCTTGGAGGCATCCCATTCGGGCCCGGGAAGGTCCAGCGCCCCGCGCAGCTCGGCCAGGAACTGCTCCGCCGGTTCCAGCAGTTCCTCCGGCGCCATGCGGGCCAGCGTCGAGTAGTAAGCCCAGACGGCGTCGCGGTGCAGCAGCGGCCAAAGGTCGTGGTCAAAACCCGGCAGGATGCCCTGGTTCCGGAACGAGGTGGCGGCTTCTTCAGTGAAGTAACGCAGCTGCACGCTGCGCGGCACGTAGGTATCCAGCTTGGCTTTCGCCCGGTACGGCGTCCCCCGTCGCGAGGCGGCCACCAGGACCGGTTCCCGCCCGCTGCGCTCATAGCGCAGTGCGCGCCCGGCCGGACCGCCGGCGATAAAGCGGCCGCCGCGTCCGGTGGTCACCTGGATCATGATGTCGAAGAAGTTCAGTCCGAGCCCGCGGACAAGCACGGGTTCGCCCGCCGGGAACACACTGAAGTCCACGTCCGAGGGAACCGCCGGCGGCAGATAACGCAGGTTGTGGCGGTCGGCGGCGTTCCGCAGCCGGTCCTGATCCGCACTCAGCGCCGCGGGCAGATGCCCCAGGGCGAGGACGACGACGTCGGCCGCGAGCGGGCCTTCGCCGGCCACCTCGAGTACCCAGCCCGCACCCGTTTCCGGTCTGGTGAGGCCGAGGACTTCGGAGCGGACGTGCCCCAGTTCCACGCCGGCGGCGAGCGCAGCGTCCTGAAGCCGGGCAAAGGTCCATTCGAGATACCGGCCGTACACGGCACGGCTGGGAAAAGATCCGGGCGTCAGCCCGGCCAGTTCTTCCTGATCAGCAGCGGGCAGTTCCGTACCGGCGCCGGTTTCCGTCATCAGCATCCGCCACTGGTCGAAGGACAGGCCCGACGGCGATGCCGCCAGCCCGGCGGCGGTGGCCCCCGCCGGAACCACGGTGGGGAACAGACAGGGCGTGTTCATGAGGAATAACCGGGACTGGCCGGTGCGCCAGACATGACCCGGACCGGGGTTGAAAGGGTCAATGACGGTGATTTTCAGGGCGGGCCGGCTCTGTGCCGGCAGCGCCAGGTATCCGGCCAGCGTGCGTTCCACAACAGAGATCCCCCGCGGGCCCGCTCCGATCACGGCCACTTGGAAGCTCTGCGTGGTATTGGTCATGCTTCAAGAGTATCTGGCCGGTAGCCGCACCATATCGGCAGCCGGGCAGAAGCCGCCACTTCTCAGACCAGGAACACCACCAAGAAGATCAGCAGCACAAAGCCGGTCAGGATCCAGAACCAGGTGTACAGCCGCTGCCGGCGCTGCATTTCAGCGGCCGGAATCCGGTACAGCTGAAACGCCAGCCAGAACAGCACGGAGGCGGCAGCAATGCCCACCAGCATCAGTGTGAGGACAAAAGGGCTCAGGGCGAACCTCCGCACTTCTGGACGGCCGGGATGCCGACTCAGGAAGGCGGCACTATCCGCCGCCGGTCCGGGAACTCTACAACGCCGTGCCGCGCCCGGGACATCCTTCGAGCCGAAGCTAGGCCGCCGCCGTGGGAGACGCCCCTAGGATGGGCACATGAGAACCTCGACTCCTGATCTGTCCGCCGGGCCCTTTGCCGATGATGAGTTCCTGTGGCTGGAGGACATCTACGGAGACAGGCAGCTGGATTGGGTGCGCGCGGAGAATGAGGTCACGGAGGATCTGCTCTCCGAAACCGGCTTCGAGCGCACCGAAAAGCGGCTGCTTCAGGTCCTTGACTCCACTGACCGCATTCCGATGGCGGCCAAGCGGGGCGAGCATTACTACAACTTCTGGCGCGACGCCGAGCATCCCAAGGGCCTGTGGCGCCGCACCACCTGGGAAAGTTACTGCACGCATGACCCGGAGTGGGAAGTCCTTCTGGACGTGGATGAGCTCAGCCGCACCGAGGACATGGAATGGGTCTGGGGCGGTTCCGCGTTCCTGCGCCCCACCGACGGCGGCCCGTACCGGCGGGCGCTGGTGGTCCTCTCCCCCGACGGAGGCGACGCAGCCCGCTACCGCGAGTTCGACGTCGTCGACCGCGTTTTTGTCCCCGGCGGCTTTGACATTCCCGCTGCAAAAAACCGCATCAGCTGGGCCGGTCCGGACGAGCTGTACGTCGGCACCGACTTTGGCCCCGGCTCCATGACCAGCTCCTCCTACCCGCGCACCAGCCGGATCCTGCGCCGCGGAATGCAGCTCGCCGACGCCGCACCCTATTTCGAAGTACCCGAAGACCACATGATGGCGGTGGTGGCGCACGACCAGACGCCCGGTTTTGAACGTGACCTCGCGGTGGACATCGTGGACTTCTACCACAGCTCAACCTTCCTGCGCCGGGATGATCAGTGGGTGCGTCTGGACGTGCCGCTGGACGTGAATGTTGATGTACACCGGCAGTGGCTGGTGCTGCGCCCCCGCACCGACTGGACACTGGACGGATCGGAGTACCCCGCCGGCTCGCTGCTGGCAGCGGATCTGGAAGCCTTCCTGTCCGGCAGCCGGAACCTGGTGACGCTGTTTACTCCGGATCCGGCCACCTCCCTGCAGTCCTGGAGCTGGACCCGGGATTATCTGCTGCTAAATCTGCTGCGCGATGTCTCCTCGCAGATCTCTGTGCTGGATCCGGCCAACGACTGGACGGCGGCGGCCCTGGATGCCTGTCCCCCGCTGCACAGCGTTGATGCCTACGCCGTGGACGATGAGGACGAGGAAGCCGGCAACGACTACTGGCTCATCAGCACCGGTTTCCTGACGCCGTCCACACTTTCCCGCGGAACCCTCGGGCAGCCGGCGGGCGGGGCGGCCGCGGTGGTGAAGGAATCGCCGTCGTTCTTTGACGCCTCCTCGGCCACCGTGGAACAGCACTTCGCCGTGTCCGCGGACGGCACCAAAGTGCCCTACTTCCAGGTGGGCCCGAAGGACCTGGTGCTCGACGGCGGCAACCCCACGCTGCTGAACGGTTACGGCGGTTTTGAACAGGCCCTGACTCCGGCCTACAGCGGGATGGTGGGCCGCGGCTGGCTGGAGCGCAGCTTCACCGACGATGCCGGGATGAAGCGTTCGGGCGTGTATGTGCTGGCGAACATCCGCGGCGGCGGCGAATACGGCCCGGAGTGGCATCGGGCTGCGCTGCAGGAGAACCGGCACCGCGCCTATGAGGATTTTGCCGCGGTGGCGCAGGACCTGATCTCCCGCGGCGTCACGGTCCGGGAACATCTGGGCTGCACCGGACGCAGCAACGGCGGGCTGCTGGTCGGCAACATGCTCACCACGTATCCGCATCTCTTCGGTGCGGTGTCCTGCGGCGTGCCGCTGCTGGACATGCGCCGCTACACCAAGCTCTCCGCCGGGCACTCCTGGATTGCCGAGTACGGCGACCCGGATGACCCGAAGCAGTGGGAGTTTGTGCAGACCTTCTCGCCGTACCATCTGCTCAAGGAGGACGCCGACTATCCGCCCACGCTGATCTGGACGGCCACCAGCGATGACCGCGTGGGGCCGGTGCAGGCCCGGAAGATGGCGGCGCGGATGAAGGGCATGGGGGTGGAAAAGGTCTGGTTCCATGAGGCGTTGGAGGGCGGTCACGCCGGAGCCTCGGACAACCGCCAGGCTGCGCGGATGTACGCCATGTCCTATGAGTTCCTGTGGGAGGCGCTGACGGGGCGTCTGGGATGAACCGTTGAGTAGCGAACCGCACGGGTTCGTCGCCGCCATGTACCAAGCCGGTTCCAATGGGCCGTGACCCGGTCCGAGATGCGTATGCCGCCAGGGCGCTGGAATACCAGGCCGCCCTGGGGCGGATCGACGCTACCCACCCGGCCGACCGCAGCCTGGTGGCATCCTGGGCGGCTGGTCTGACCGGGCCCGTGATCGATGCCGGATGCGGTCCCGGACATTGGACCAAATACCTGAGCGATCTCGGAGCCCACGCCGAGGGAGTGGATACGGTCCCTGAGTTTGTTGCCCTGGCCGGAGCCCGTTTCCCCGATGTTGCCTTTTCCGAAGGGACGTTCTTCAGCCTCGGAGTCAGCGACGGCTCAGTCGCCGGGGTTCTGGCCTGGTATTCGCTCATCCATCTGGATCCCGCCGATGTTCCTGTTGTCTTCGAAGAGTTTGCCCGCTGTCTCCGCCCTGGCGGGCACCTGCTGGTGGGGTTTTTCGAGGGCGCCGCAGTGGAAACGTTCCCGCACGCTGTAGCGCCGGCCTACACCTGGCCGGTGGACGAGCTTGCCGGCCACCTGCTTGCCGCCGGTTTCACCGTTCGTGAGGTCCAGTCAAGGACGGATCCCGGACAGCGGCCCCACGCCGCCATCGCCGCACAACGCCTGCAGTCCAGCGTCATGGGTCGCCACCCGGGCCGGTGACGTTTTGCTCTTACCCGCCCCTTATGGGTAGTCTTGTCAGGCTGGCAGCGGAAGCTATCAGACAGCATTTGGAGACGTGCCAGAGCGGCCGAATGGGCTTCACTGCTAATGAAGTGTGGGCCTAAAGCCCACCGGGAGTTCAAATCTCCCCGTCTCCGCGCTAAAACCCCCGGGCAACCGGGGGTTTTTTTGTTTCTGTCGCCGGTCCCCCGTTTCGGACTATGTTGGGCACATTCACCATGCAGCTTTAGCTGGCTCCTCGACCAAGAAGGAATCCAATGGAAATGCGCCTCCTGGGCCACAGCGGCACCATCGTCAGCAACTACGCGCTCGGAACGATGACCTTCGGCAACGAATCCGACCAGCATGTCTCCCATGCCCTCCTGAACACCTACGTCGAAGCCGGCGGCAACTTTATCGATACCGCTGACGTCTACACTGCGGGGGCCTCCGAGGAAATTGTCGGCCACTGGCTACAGGCACGCCCGGAGACGGCGAAGAACATGGTGCTCGCCACCAAGGGCCGGTTCCCGATGGGTGACGGCCCGAATGATCTGGGCACGTCCCGCCGGCGCCTGCGCCAGGCACTGGATGCCTCCCTGAAGCGGCTGGGCGTGGACCACATCGACCTCTACCAGCTGCACGCCTGGGATCCGCTCACGCCGCTGGAGGAAAGCCTGGGGTTCCTCCAGGATGCCGTCACGGCGGGTAAGATCAGCTACTACGGGCTCTCCAACTTCACCGGCTGGCAGCTGACCAAAGCGGTGTTTACGGCACGTGCCCGCGGCTGGAACGAGCCCGTGACCCTGCAGCCGCAGTACAACCTTTTGGAACGCGAAATCGAGTCCGAAGTGGTGCCGGCAGCGCTCGACGCCGGGCTGGGCCTGCTGCCTTGGTCGCCTCTCGCAGGCGGCTGGCTTACCGGCAAGTACCGCCGCGAGTCGGTTCCGGCAGGAACCACCCGGGTGGGAGACAACCCCACCCGCCAGTTCCAGGGCTGGGACGTGCGCAGCAACAATGAACGCACCTGGCAGATCCTGGATGCGCTCAAAGCCATTGCCCGTGCGCATCAGGCCAGCCCGGCCCAGGCTGCCCTGGCCTGGCTTGCGGCACAGCCCGGGGTTACCTCGGTGATTCTTGGTGCCCGCACGGTTGAGCAGCTCAGCGACAACCTGGGGGCGGCTTCCGTCCGGCTCACAGCCGCAGAGCAGCGGAAGCTAACTGATCTCAGTCAGCCAGTCGTCGGGAATTATCCTTACGGGGCTGACGGCCTCAACCAGCGCTCCCGGCAGCTATCGCAGGGTACGGCCCAGAACTAGAAGTCTTCCGGCCGAAGGTCCTTGACCCATTTGCTGATTTCGTCTTCTGCAGGCGCGGCAGGAGGCTTGGCTGCCGATTCCCTGTGGGCTTTCCCGGCAGGAGCGGTGGGGCCCTCCGGCGCAGCAGTTTTGTCCCGCGCGGCAGTTTTATCCGGCGCGTCAGTTTTATCGGGCGCAGCGGCCTGGTCCGCATCCGGGGCAGGGGTTCTCTCACGTGCAGCGGCTGCGTCCGGCGCCAGGGCCTGGTTGCCGTTGTCCACGCTAGGGTTCGGACCGGTCACCGTGGTGCCATCTTCTGCAGCATCGTTGGCCGCTTCGGGCGAGGGCACGGAGCTTGATCCGCCCGTCGCCGGTGCCGGTGAAGCCGGCCGGGGAGGCTGATAGGGCTGCGGATGCGTAGCGAGGTTTTCTACGGCCGTCCCTGCCGCACGGATTCCAACTCCAGTGAACTGCACGTAGAGCTTGACGGCCTTTATGGGTTGTCCCTGCGCAATTGCGGCATACACCTGCTGGTGCGCAGCTGAGTCCAAGCGGGCGTTGGCCTCACGTGCTGCCTCAACAGACGTCCGAGGCCCCGCCGGTGCAGCGCCGGGCACGCGCTTCTTGGGTGACCGCTGCGGCTTTGCTTCCTGTTTCGGATTTGCGCTGCCCTCCGCCGAGGGTTCACCACCTGCCTGCTTTTTCCTGCGCTGGGCGCGGCTCATCACAAAATTCACCACAACAATGGCCACGACAAACAGAACAATCACCAGGAACTCCATATACCGATCCTATCTTTGCCCGCGGCCCGGGCACCTTCGTGCCGGTATATTGACGTGCAACCGGACCGCCGATCACTGGAGATGCCATGAGCCCGACCACTTCCCTGCGTTCGCTGCGCGTACACATTGCGGATGGAGTTGCCGAAGTCGAACTCACCGGGCCATCCAAGGGAAACGCGATGGGCCCGGACTTCTGGAAGGAACTCCCCGAAGTTTTCGCTGCACTGAGCGACGATGAAGCAGTGCGGGCCGTCCTGCTCTACGGCTCCGGCGGAAACTTCAGCTACGGGTTGGACCTGCCGGCCATGGCGCCCGTTTTTGCTCCGTTGCTGGCTGCCGGCGGAATGGATGCGCGCCGGCGGGAAGGCTTCCGCCGCAGCATTAAGGACCTGCAGGATGCTGTCAGTTCCCTGGCCCGGTGCTCCAAGCCGGTCATTGCGGCGGTTGACGGCTGGTGCATCGGCGGCGGAATCGATGTCATTGCCGCCGCAGACATCCGCATCGCCTCCCCCTCCGCCATGTTCAGTGTGCGTGAGGTGAAGGTGGCCATCGTGGCGGATCTTGGGTCCCTCCAGCGCCTTCCGGGCATCATCGGCGCGGGACCCGCCCGGCACCTTGCCCTGACCGGAGAGGATTTCGGTGCCGGGCGCGCCGCCCAGCTTGGCCTGGTCACG
This sequence comes from Arthrobacter sp. UYP6, assembly GCF_040547315.1. NCBI lineage: Bacteria > Bacillati > Actinomycetota > Actinomycetes > Micrococcales > Micrococcaceae > Arthrobacter > Arthrobacter sp. UYP6. The sequence continues at coordinate 156,741 of NZ_JBEPPM010000009.1, read as the reverse complement.
GAACTGGCCGACGACGTCGTCGCCCGGGGACGCGAACTGGCCGGCGTGGTTGCCGCGAATCCTCCTTTGGTGGTGCAGGGAGTGAAGCACGTTATGAACCACGGCGAGGAAACATCCGTCCAATCAGGCCTGGACTACGTGCAGCTCTGGAACTCGGCATTTCTGGCCAGCCGAGACTTTCACGAGGCAGCCACTGCCTTCGCCGAGCGCCGCCCAGCTGTCTTCACCGGCGGCTGAGTGCTTTCCCTCCAGGGGAACTTGCTGAAACAACCGACCATTAGGATGGATGGATGGCTGTTACAGACGAAGCGATCACCAAGATCAAGGACATGCTCATCTCAGGTGAGCTCAAGGCAGGTGACCGGCTTCCGCCCGAAAAGGACCTCAGCGAGCGCCTAGGCCTATCCCGCAGCTCCATGCGTGAAGCCGTCAAGGCACTTGAACTGATTCGTGTACTTGATGTCCGCCGGGGTGACGGCACCTACGTGACCAGCCTCGAACCGCAGCTGCTAACCGAAGCCATGGCCTTTGTGGTGGAACTGCATCAGGACAAATCGGTACTTGAGCTTTTCGAGGTCCGGCGTATCCTCGAACCCGGATCGGCGTCCCTGGCCGCGCAACGGATAACGGAGGTTCAGCTCGCAGAGCTGAACGCCACCTTGCACACCGTGCAGGAGGACACTTCGGTGGAGGACTTGGTTGCACATGACCTGGCGTTCCACAGCCTTATCGCAAAGGCCTCCGGAAATTCCTACTTGGAGAGCCTGCTGGACGGGCTCTCCAGCAGCACCGTCCGCGCGCGGGTCTGGCGCGGGCTGACCCAGGACAAGGCGGTCTCGGCCACCCTCGCGGAACACACTGCCATTGCCGCTGCTCTGTCCCGGGGCGACGCAGAGCTGGCCCGCGCCCTCATGACGGTCCATGTCAGCGGTGTAGAGAACTGGCTGCGGCAGTCACTCTGACCGTCCGAACGCACCGACACGAATGCCCCGCCTGCAGTTCCCAGGCGGGGCATTCGTGGTTTCGGCTGCTGGCTACTCGTAGAGGTTGGGCTTGATCTCGTCCGAATCAATATTCTCGGCGTCGTACCAGTAGAAGCCGGTGTCGATCACCTTTTCCACCTTCTCGCCCTTGGCGGCTGCCACGGCGGCCTTGACCGTTTCGTAGCCGATTCCCACCGGATTCTGTGTCACGGCACCGGCCATGGTGCCGTCCTTGATCGCGTCTATCTGCGCCTTCCCGGAGTCGAACCCAACAATGGTCAACTTGCCCTTGAGGTTCAATTCCTTGACGGCATTGACGACGCCGATGGCCGAGCCTTCATTGGTTCCGTACATTCCCGCCAGATCGGGATGCGCCGCGATGATTGCCTTGGCAGCGTCAGTTGACTTCAGCTGGTCGCCGTCGCCGTACTGCACGTCTACAACCTCAATATCCGGAGCGTTCCCCTCCATCCATTCCAGGAAACCGTCCCGGCGGTCCGTACCGGACTTCGAGGTTTGGTCGTGGGCGATGACGGCGATTTTCCCCTTGCCGCCAATCAGGTCCGCCAGGTGTTTGGCTGCCTCGGCGGCGGCAGCCTTGTTGTCCGTGGTGGCAGTGGCTACGGGAATGTCGCTGTCAACGCCGGAGTCGAAGGCCACCACGGGAATGTCCTTGGACTGGGCCTCTTCGAGCAGCGGGGTGGCCGCCTGGCTGTCCAGTGCAGCGAAGCCGATGGCGGAGGGGTTCTTGCCCAGCGCCGTGGTCAGCATTTGGATCTGCTGGTCAACGTTGGTTTCCTTATCCGGACCCTCGAAGGTGATCTCGACATCGAATTCCTCCGCCGCCTGATCCGCGCCCTGCTTCACTGCCTGCCAGAACTGGTGCTGGAATCCCTTGGACACTACCGCGATATAGGGCTTGCCGCTGTCGGCGTCGGCGCTGCTTTCGGTACTTTCGCAGGCGATCATGGTGAACATCAGTGCAGCCACGGCAGTGACTGCCGCGAACTTTTTCCGGATCATTTCTTAAACTCCCTTGTTGAAGAACGGTGAAGAACTGCTGAAAAGAACCGAGGCTGCTGCCCCGGACAACCCTTGAGGGCGCGCTACGTGGTGTTGTCCTTCCGGCGCAGCATGTCGAGATAGACGGCCGCGAGTATAACAACGCCGATCGCCACGTTCTGCCACTCCTGCGGTACGGAGATCACCCGGAGCCCGTTGGTCATGACGGACATGATCAGCGCACCGATAACAGTGCCGATGATCGAGCCCTTGCCTCCTGCCAATGAGGTTCCGCCGATAACTACGGCGGCAATGGCCTGCAGCTCATACCCCATGCCCTGTCCGGGCTGGGCTGAGTTGAGTCTCGCCGCAATGATCACGCCGGCGAGTCCGGTGAAGGATCCGGCAAGCGTGTAGATGAGCAGCTTCCATTTGCGCACGTTGATTCCGGAAAGCGCGGTGGCTTCCTCGTTGCTGCCGATGGAGAAGGTGTAGCGGCCGATCAGTGTGCGGCTGAGCACGATACCAGCGATGACCGCCGCCGCGAAGAAAATGAAAACGGCGTTCGGGATCACCAGCCCTGCGATCGGTTTGCCCAGCGCAAGGGCGCTGAATCCGGGGGTGTCGTTGAAGTAGATCGGTTTGGTTCCGGAGATCACCAGGGCCAGCCCCTGGGCCACCATCATCATGGCCAGCGTGGCGATAAAGGGCGGGATCTTCAGGTAGGACACAAAGAATCCGTTGACCGCCCCCATCAGGGCGCCGGCCACGATACCGCCGAGGACACCGAAGATCAGGGGCAAGCCAAGGTTAGTCAACACCACGCCGGTCATCACCGAGCACAGGCTCATACCTGTGCCGACGGAGAGATCAATGCCGCCCGTGACAATCACAAAGGTGGCGCCTAGGGCCAGAAGCCCGATGACGACGGTGGAGAGCAGGATGTCGGAGAGGTTGGTGGGCTGCAGGAACCGGGGGTTTAGGATGCCAAAGAGGATCACCAGGACAATCAGCGAGCCGAATGCCATCAGCTGCTGCAGCGAGGTTTGGAACCGGACGCGCAGGCCCGGGCTGGTCATCGCCATAGCGTTCCGAAGCCTTCCGGGACCTCCCGGAGGCTGTGGACTGCTAGTCGGAGCCGCTGGTGCTTTGTTAACCGTGCTCATGCTGCTGAGGCTCCTTTGCCTTGTGTGGCCAGTTCCATGATGATTTCCTGCGTGGCCTCGGAGTTTTCGAGGACACCGGTGATGCGGCCTTCGCTCATCACCACTATGCGGTGGGACATGCGCAGAACTTCGGGGAGCTCGGAGGAGATCATGATGATCGATTTCCCGGCCGCGGCGAGTTCGTTCAGCAGGGCGTAAATCTCGTCCTTCGCGCCGACGTCGATACCCCGGGTCGGCTCATCGAAGATGAGGATGTCGCAGTCGCGGAAGAGCCACTTTGCGATAACCACTTTCTGCTGGTTTCCGCCGGAGAGATTCTTGGCGCTCTGCCGGATGCCGGGGGTCTTGATGCGTAGCTGCTGCACGGAAGCAGCGGCTTGGGCGCGGATTGCTTTGGATTTCACGAATCCGGCCCTGCTCAGGGTTGGAAGGGACGTCACCACGATGTTCTCCGCGACGCTGCGTTCAAGCATCAGGCCCAGGTGTTTGCGGTCTTCGGAAAGGTAGCCGATGCCCAGCGTCGCGGCAGCCGCCGGCGTGGAGATCTTTACCTCGCGACCCCGCAGGTGAATGTTTCCCGCAGTGGTCCGATCAGCTCCAACGATGGCCCGGGCGACTTCGGTGCGTCCGGCACCCATGAGACCGGCGAATCCCAGGATTTCGCCGGGATGCAGGTCGAAGCTGACATCCTCGAGCAATGACTTGGTACTGAGCCCGCGGACGCTGAGCAGCGGAGCACCGCTGACCGGAGTTTCCTCGGGACGCTGGTCTGTCTTCACCTGGCGCCCCACCATCAAGGGGATGACTTCGCGCATGGTTGTAGCGGCAGTATCCACAGTGTCCACGTATTCGCCGTCTCGGATGACCGTAATCCGCCCGGAGATGGCCTTGAGTTCGTCCATCCGGTGGGAGATGTAGATGACGCCGGTCTCCGCGGTGGTGAACTGCCGGATGAGCCGGTGCAGAGCTGCCACCTCTGCGTCGTTCAGCGCCGCCGTTGGCTCATCCATGATCAGGACGCGCACCGAATCCCAGGAAAGGGCCTTGGCGATTTCCACCATCTGCTGGCGTGCGACCGTCAGCTGGGAGACGGGCTGCCGCGGGTCCAGGTCAATCCCGATCCGGTCGAAAAGCTCCTGCGCCTGCCTGTTCAGTGCGCGCTCATTAAGGAAGGGGCCAGTGCGCGGCTCCCGTCCGATATAGATATTCTGGGCCACGGTCAGGTCCCGCATCAGGTGGAATTCCTGGTGGATGATACTGATTCCCAGGTCCTGTGCGTGGCGGGGGCTGCTCACAGTGATCCTCTCCCCGTTCAGCGTGAAGCTGCCGGCGTCGGGTCTCTCGATGCCGGAGAGCAGCTTCATGAGTGTGGACTTGCCCGCGCCGTTCTCCCCCACAAGCGCCAGAACCTCGTTGTGCCGCAGGTTCAGATGCATGTCATCAAGCGCCTGGACGCCGGGGAATGCTTTGCTGATCCCCTGTACTTCCAGTAGATAGTCACTCATGGCTGCCTGCTTTCATTTCATCCGCTGTTTTCCGCTGTGTTTCGGCCGCCGGCAGCCGATATATCCGCTCGGCGTTTGTGCCCATAACCGCTGCCTGCCCTGCCGGGCCCAGTTCGGCGGCCAGCGCCTCGATTACGCCCAGCGTCTCGGTGTACTGATGCGCGCCGCTGACCGGCCAGTCGCTGCCGTAGAGCAGCCTCTGCGGGCCAAAGGCGTCCAGGGAAATGTTCCATGCCCGGCCCAAGGCTTCGGTGGTGTACTTAGTTCCGGGAGTGCGCAGTCCAGAGACCTTGGCAAAGACGTTGGGTAGTTCCGCTGCCTGTCGCAGCTGCCGTTCCCAGCGCTGAACCTCCTCAGCTCCGGAGGCGCGGGGTGGTTTCCCCAGATGGTCTACGACGATCCTCAATCCGGGGAGCGCCGCAGCCAGCGCGGCGACCTGGTCCAAGTGGTCGGGAAAGGCATCCGGAATATCGAAGGTGAGCCCGGCATCGGCCACGAGGGAAAGTGAAGCCCGTACGGCGGGAAGCTGCAGGAATCCGGACCGTGGATCGTCGTGGATCAGGTGCCGCACGCCCACGAAGACAGGGTCTCCGGCCCAGGTGACCAGCTGCCCGGCCGCGACGTCAGGGGTGTCCAGCTGGACCCAGCCCACCACGCCCCGCACGAAGCTGTGCCTGGCCGCAGCATCCAACAGGAACGCCGTGTCGCGGGTGCTGTCCTCGGCCTGCACCACAATGGCGCCGTTGATTCCGGCATCTTGGAGAAGGCCTGACGCTTCATCAGGCAGGAAACTGCGGCGCAGCGCCGGCTCGGATCGTTCCAGCCAGCGGTACTCTCCGTCGGCGAGGTCCCATATATGCAGGTGCGCGTCGATCCGCGGTGGCCGCACAAGAGGGTCAGCTCCGGCAGCCGGGGGGTTCAAAATGTCAGGATGTATGTGGAATTAGCTCCTCCGCGGTCAGCGCGTCCCACAGGCCTTCGGAGACCGTGGACTGCATCCGGGAAGCGTTTTGCACTGCCTGGGCAGCGCTGGAAGCACCGGCAACTACGGCCACCACGGCCGGATGGCGAAGGCTGAAGTGCAGCGCTGCGGTGGGCAGGTCAGTGCCGAACTGCTGGCAGATCGCGGCGATGCGCACCGCTTTGGCCTGCAGGTCCGCGGAGGCCGGAGCGTAGTTGAAATGGGATCCCGCGCTGACCTGATGCCGGGCGAGAATGCCGGAGTTGTAGACGCCCGCGTTCACCACCTGCACGCCCTTCTCCAGACACCGCGGCAGCAGCTCCTTGGCCGCGGACTGGTCAAGCAGCGTGTAGCGGCCGGCGAGCATGATGTAATCCAGCTCTGCGGCTTCCACACAGGCCAGCAAGGTTTCGGCTGAGTTGGCGCCCACGCCGATGGCACGGACCGTTCCTTCTGCGCGTAGCTTCTCAAGTGCCGGAAGCCCTTTCTCGATCCCGGCGGTGAGGTCGTAGGCATCCGGATCGTGAAGGTAGACAATGTCTGCCTTCGCCAGGTCCATCCGCTCCAGGGACTCCGCCAGCGAACGGCGGATACCTGCTTCGCTGGGATCCCACTCGCGCTTGAGCCGGGCCGGCACGGCGAAACCTTCGTCGTCGCTCTCACCGCCGGAGAACAGCGGGTTCTCCACCAGCAGACGGCCCACTTTAGTGGATACCAAGAAGTCCTCTCGGGGACGGTCTGCCAGGAACCGGCCCAGCCGCTGTTCGGATAGGCCCAGCCCGTAGTGTGGCGCGGTATCAAAGTATCGGCTGCCGCCGTCCCAGGCTGCCTGCAGAGCGCCGGCAGCATCCGTGTTGGATATTTCCCGGTACAGGTTGCCGATGCCGGCACATCCAAATTCGAGGCGGCCCAGCCCGACGCCGGTCAAGGAAGTTCCCAGACTTGGGCGATGCCTCGGTCGGTGCCGGAATAGTCGTCCTGAACGTCCAGCAGCTCCGCCATCTGTGTCTGCCAGGGCAGGTTCGCCGGATGGGAGGCGAGGAACCGGCGCATAGCTGCATAGTCGTCGGCCTCCACCACGTGGAAGAGGTCCAGCCCGTCTCGCCAGATCCGCCAACTGGAAACGCCGGCCATCCGCATGGCGGCGTCAAGGTCCTCCGGGATACGAGCGTGCACGGCGTCGTACTCCGCTTCCCGTCCCGGTTTCAGCCGTGTATGCAGTGCGATGCGTTCCATATCAGTGCGCCATCTCCTTTTCGCTTCCGGTGGTCCAGGCCGGTCCGTCCGGAAAAGCGTACGTTTGCAGCGTCGCTTCAAGCATTTGGGATCCGCCGCCAGGGGAGAGCGGCGGCCAGTAGCGCCCGCCGCGGACCTCCACTGGCGTAACAAAATGTTCATGAAGGTGGTCCACGTACTCGATGACGCGGTCTTCCTTCTCTCCGGAGACCGCTATGAAGTCAAACATGGATAGGTGCTGAACCGCTTCACAGAGACCCACTCCCCCGGCGTGGGGGCAGACCGGGACCCCGAATTTTGCGGCCAAGAGCAAAATCGCAATATTCTCGTTGACCCCGGCCACGCGGGCTGCGTCAATCTGCAGGACCTGCAGCGAGCCGGCCTGCAGCATCTGCTTGAAGACCACCCGATTGGCCACGTGTTCGCCGGTCGCTACCCGTACCGGGGCAATCGCCCGGGCAATGGCAGCGTGGCCAAGGACGTCATCGGGGCTTGTGGGTTCCTCCACCCAGGCAAGGTCAAAGGGGGCAAGCTGCCGGATCCATTCGACGGCGGTGTCCACGTCCCAACGTTGGTTCGCATCCACGGCAATCCGCACATCGGGACCAACCGTTTCGCGGGCGGTCTTCAGCCGGCGGATGTCGTCGGAGAGGTCCGAGCCAACCTTGAGCTTGATCTGCTTAAAGCCGTCCCTCACCGCTTCGGCGGAGAGCCGGATCAGCCGTTCGTCCGAGTAGCCAAGCCAGCCCGGGGTGGTGGTGTATCCGGGGTATCCCTCCGCAATGAGCGCGTCTTCGCGTTCCTTCCGCCCCGGCACCGCGTCCCTGAGGATGCCCAGCGCATCTTCGGGAGTCAAGGCGTCGCTGAGGTAGCGGAAGTCCACCAGATCCACGATTTCCTCGGGACTCATCCGGGCCAAAAGCTGCCAGAGCGGCAGGCCCGAGCGCTTCGCCTTCAGATCCCACAGTGCGTTGACCACGGCCCCGATGGCCATGTGCATCACGCCCTTTTCCGGGCCGAGCCAGCGGAGCTGCGAATCATGGACCATCATCTTCCACGTGCTGCCCATGTCCGCGAGCAGGTCTTCGCAGTTCCGGCCCAGCAGGTGGCCGGACAGAGCCTGGATTGCGGCCGCTTCAACCTCGTTGCCACGGCCGATGGTGAAGACAAAACCGTGCCCTTCCAGGCCATCGGGGCTGTCGGTGCGGATCACTAGATATGCCGCGGAATAGTCGGGATCAGGGTTCATCGCGTCCGATCCGTCCAGTTCCCTGGAAGTCGGAAAGCGGACGTCGCTGGTCTCGACGGCGGTAATGGTGCTCACGTTCGGCTCTCCCGTAGTTAATGATGGTTGGATGGCGCTGCAACGAAGCTAAACATCGGATGTCTATGTTGTCAATTAGTGTTTTTGCCGTAGACTCTGGCCCAGAACCCCAGATAGCTCGGATGTTCCCGCCGCGCACGGCCTGTCGATACGGCCAGCCCGGCGGGCTCCGCAGCGCACCACGCGGCAAGGACGGAACAATGAAATTTGTACGGTTAGGCACCGCCGGAAATGAGCGTCCGGCCGTCCTCGCGGCTGATGCCGAAGGTATCGAGCGGACGTATGCTCTGGACCCGCTGACGGCTGAGGTCGACGGCGCTTTCCTCGCTTCGGGAGGAGTGGAGGCTACCCGGCGCGCACTGGCCGTCGGCATGCTTCCGGAAGTCCCCGCCGCGGACCAGCTGCGGATCGGCGCTCCGATTGCCCGGCCCGGGTCCATCATCTGCATCGGCATGAACTATGCCGCCCACGCCGCGGAATCCGGAGCCAACCCGCCCCGCGTCCCTGTCGTTTTCCTTAAACCGGCAAACACCATCGCCGGCCCGTACGACCCCGCGCCCCTTCCACCTGGTGCCCTTAAGTACGACTGGGAAGTAGAGCTGGGTGTCGTCATCGGCCACCGGGCCCTGTACCTCGCTTCCCCCGAAGACGCCGCCGGGGTAATCGCGGGATACGTAGTGGCCAATGACCTCTCCGAGCGCGCCTATCAGCTGCCCGGCGAGGCAGGCCAATGGACGAAGGGCAAGTCCCTGCCTGCCTCAACCCCGGTGGGCCCGTGGCTAGTGCCCGCCGATGAGGTGGATCCGACAGCACTGGGGATCCGCAGCCGGGTCAACGGCGAGGTGCGGCAGGATTCCAAGACGGCGGATATGCTCTTCGATCCCGCCGTCCTGGTCCATCACCTGAGCCAGTACATGCTGCTTGAACCCGGCGACCTCATCCTTACGGGAACTCCGGAAGGCGTGGCTCTCTCCGGGCGATTCCCGTACCTTTCGGCGGGGGACATTGCCGAGCTGGAAATCGACGGCCTTGGTACCCAGCGGCAGGAGTTCTTTCCTGCCCTCCCCGGAGCCGCCCCAAAGACAGGAGATGCACAATGAGCATGGAAATGACTGGCCTTTCCGCAATCGTCACGGGAGGGGCTTCCGGGCTCGGAGCGGCGATTGCCGACCGGCTGGCAGGGCTCGGTGCCCGGGTGGCGGTGCTGGATCTCAACCCGGCGGCGGCGGGTAGCAGCCCGCATCTGTGCCTTGCCTGCGATGTCAGCGATGATGCCTCGGTGCGTGCCGCCGTCGCCCAGGCTGCAGAGGCGTTCGGCGGCCTGGACGTGGTCATCAATAATGCCGGGATCGGCGCTCAGGGAACTGTGGAAGCCAATGGAGACGACGAGTGGAATCGGGTCTGGGACGTCAACGTGATGGGAATCGTCCGGGTAACCCGGGCGGCTCTGCCCTGGCTGCGGCGTTCCTCCGCGGCGGCCGTCGTGAACACCTCTTCAATCGCTGCCACCGCTGGTCTTCCGGAGCGCGCCCTGTACAGCGCCACAAAGGGTGCAGTGCTGTCCCTCTCACTGGCCATGGCCGCCGACCATCTTCGCGAAGGCATCCGGGTCAACGCGGTTAATCCCGGAACGGCCGATACGCCTTGGGTAGGCAGGCTCCTGGACTCGGCGGTGGATCCGGCTGCCGAACGGGCAGCGCTTAACGCACGCCAGCCCCATGGGCGGCTGGTCTCGGCCGACGAGGTAGCCGGTGCCGTCGCGTATCTGGCCAGCCCGCTTTCCGGCTCGACGGCGGGAACGTCACTGGCAGTCGACGGCGGTATGCAAGGACTGCGCCTGCGCCCCCTGCCGGCGCAGGAGCCAGTCCAGGCCCCGGCGTAGGGCCGACCTCCTCCCAGCCGTGCCGCCTGACCGACGCCGATCTCCGCCGCCCCGGGCGGGCAGTATCACAGGCGTCCAATACCAGCCGGCGCCGGCTAAGGGCTATGCCTTCAGCGCCAGGACAAAAGGCAGCACGGAAGCCGCGCCGGCCTGCCTGAGCACCCGGCCGGCTTCGGTCAGGGTCCAGCGGCTGTCCGCAAAGTCATCCACCAGCAGAACCGGGCCGGGGTTAGCCGCGAACCAGGCCGCTCCCTCCTCGGGAACCGCAAACTGGTCCCAGACCGAGGCCAGCCGGAAGGCGCTGTTGCCGCCGGGCCCGCCCGTAGGTCCGCCGTGCGGCAACTGCAGGGCACCCAAGTACGGGATCCGGCCCAGTGTTGAGATGCCGTGCGCCAAGGACCCAACCAGCTGCGGCCGGGAACGGGACGGGATGCTGACCACGGCCACCGGACGTTCCGTCCACCCCCACTGCGCCAGCACCTGCACGCATCCCTTCAGCAGGGCGTCATCCACGGTGGTGTCCGCAGCCTCCGGGCCGAAGATTTCCCGCAGCCGGCCGCCCCAGCCGAGGTCGGTCAGGCGGGCGAGCGCCCGTCCCGTGGACAATGCCAGCTCGGGCTTGATCTTCCCCTTCACCGGAACACCTAACCGGTCCATACCTGAGGGATACATACCGCGCGGATCAACGTCCACCCCCACCCGGCTGAGCGCCTGGCCGGCGCTGTCAGTGGCCTCTTCCGCCACCTCTCCGGAGAACCACCGTCCGGCGCAGTTGTCGCAGCGCCCGCACGGGGCAGCTGCGGGATCATCAAGCTGGACAGACAGGAACTCCATCCGGCAGCCCGTGGTGCTTTCGTAGTCCAGCATGGCCTGCTGTTCGCGAACCCGGGCCGCGGAAATCCGCTCGTACCTCTCCCGGTCATAGGTCCACGGTTCCCCGGTACCGCGCCAGCCGCCGGAGACCCGCTCCACCGCACCGTCCACAGCCAGGACCTTCAACAGCAGCTCCAGCGGGGAGCGCTTCAGGTTCACCCGTGTTTCCAGGGCTCCGGTGGACATGACGGCGCCGGATGCCAGCTCGGTCAGCACGGCGTTGGCCGGGCCTTCCGCCGGCATGGAAGACGTGGCGAAATACTCCCAGATGTCCTTGTCCTCGGCACCGGGCAGCAGCAGCACATCAGCACTCGGGGTCCCGCGGCCGGCACGTCCCACCTGCTGGTAATACGCCACGGGCGAGGACGGAGCACCGAGGTGGACAACAAAGCCCAGGTCCGGCTTGTCGAAGCCCATCCCCAACGCACTGGTGGCTACCAGCGCCTTGACCTCGTTGTTCTTCAAGGCTGCTTCAGCCTGCTCCCGGTCCGCCGGGTCAGTGCGTCCGGTGTAGGCCAGAACCGGGTGCCCGGCCTGCTGCAGCAGCCGGGCAGTGTCCTCCGCCGCGGACACCGTGAGCGCATAAATGATCCCGGACCCGGGCAGCTCATCAATATGTGTCAGGAGCCAACCCAACCGTGCCTTGGCAGTGGGCAGCCGCAGGACACCCAGGCGAAGGGATTGCCGGGCGAGGGCGCCGCGGATGGTGAAGACGTCCTCACCGCCGGAGGCCAGCTGTTCCTCAATGTCCTTCACCACGCGGGAGTTGGCGGTGGCCGTAGTCGCCAGGACCGGCACCGAGGCCGGAAGCTGTTCAATCAGGCTGCGGATCCGCCGGTAGTCCGGGCGGAAGTCATGACCCCAGTCCGAAATGCAGTGCGCTTCATCAATCACCAGGAGCCCGGAGCGGCGGATCAGCTCGGGCAGATGGGTTTCCCGGAAACCCGGGTTGTTCAGCCGTTCGGGCGAGACGAGAAGGACATCCACCTCATCACTGTGGAGCTTGGCTGAGATGTCCTGCCACTCCAGCTGATTGGCGGAGTTGATTGCCACGGCGCGTACGCCGGCGCGGGCAGCGGCAGCCACCTGGTCACGCATCAGTGCCAGCAGTGGAGAGACGATCAGAGTGGGACCGGCGCCGCGGGCACGCAGCAGCAGGCTCGCGACGAAGTAGACAGCCGACTTGCCCCACCCGGTGCGCTGAACCACCAAAGCGCGCCGGCCGCCGGCGACAAGCGCCTCAATGGCCTCGTACTGGCCCTCATGAAACTCCGCAGCGTCATTGCCCACCAGCGCCCGGAGCAGGCCAGTGGCTTCAGCACGCAGGCCTGGAACGGCATCGGCGGAGTCCTCACGGCCGGGACCGCGATTATCCTCCGGCTCAGTATCACTAACAGTGTGATCAGGCGCAGTGTGATCAGGAGCAGTGTGGTTGTCTTGCTGGAATTCCATACCTTCCACTATTCCAGCCGCCGCTGACTGTTTCCTCCAATCGGTAAGACTCCTGTGGACAGGAACGGTTATGGACAGGCGACGCGGGCCTCAAACCAGGCCAGCGGCACTGGCCTATAGACTGTCCGGGTGACTAGTGCATTCGATCTTTCCGCGTCCTTTAAGGCCTACGACGTCCGCGGCGTCGTAGGCGAGACCATCACCCCGCAAATCGTCAAAGCCGTTGGTGCCGCTTTTGTAGACGTGCTTGATCTTGCCGGGCAGACCGTCCTCGTGGGCGGCGATATGCGCCCGTCCTCCCCCGAGTTCATCAGGGACTTCGCCGCCGGAGCCACCATGCGCGGCGCCGATGTGCTCCTGCTGGACCTCATTTCCACCGACGAGCTCTACTACGCCTGCGGCGCCCTCAACGCAGCCGGAGCCACATTCACAGCGAGCCACAACCCGGCGCAGTACAACGGCATCAAGATGGCCAAGGCCGGAGCCGTTCCGATCTCCTCCGAAACCGGGCTCTACGACATCCAGGCCCTGGCGGAGCAGTACCTGAACGCCGGTAGCATTCCCGCCGTCGAAACCCCCGGCCAGATCAGCGTCCGCGACATCCTGCGGGACTACTCGGAATACCTCCGCAGCCTGGTGGATCTGACCGGCATCCGCCCGCTCAAGGTGGTTGTGGACGCCGGCAACGGAATGGCTGGACTCACCACCCCTGCTGTTCTGGGTGACACGCTGCTGGCGGGCCTGCCGCTGGATATCGTGGATCTCTACTTTGAGCTGGACGGGTCCTTCCCGAACCATCCGGCCAATCCGCTGGAGCCTGCCAACCTTGTGGACCTCCAGGCAGCCGTCGTTGCGCACGGAGCGGATCTGGGCCTGGCCTTCGACGGCGACGCGGACCGCTGCTTTGTGATTGATGAAAAGGGCGAGCCGGTTAGCCCCTCGGCCATCACTGCCCTGGTGGCCCGCCGCGAGATCGCCCGCGCCAAGGCAGCCGGCGAAACTATGCCGGTCATCATCCACAACCTCATTACCTCCCGCGCGGTTCCCGAACTGGTGGAGGCCGACGGCGGCCGCGCTGTCCGCACACGCGTGGGCCACTCCTTCATCAAGGCGCTGATGGCCGAGGAAGGCGCCGTCTTCGGCGGTGAGCACTCCGCCCACTACTACTTCCGCGACTTCTACAATGCCGACACCGGCATGCTCGCTGCCATGCACGTCCTTGCGGCGCTGGGCGAACAGACCCTGCCGCTCTCGGATCTGGCCCGCGAGTACGAGCCGTACTTTGCCTCCGGCGAGATCAACTCCGAGCTCTCCGACGTGCCTGCAGCAGTGGCCCGCGTCCGCGAAGAATTTGACCGGACCGGCGTCACCGTGGATACCCTCGATGGATTGACTTTCACCTCCGATGACGGACAGTGGTGGTTTAACCTCCGCGCGTCGAACACTGAACCCTTCCTCCGGCTGAACGCCGAAGCCGAAGACCTCCCCACCATGGTGCGGGTCCGCGACCGCGTACTTGAACTAGTTAGGAACTAAACCAATGGCTGATGTTGAACTGAACGGCGAAGAGCCCTCCGCCCAGGTCCAGGAGGACCTGAATTCACTGCTGGGCACCGCATTGGGTGTGGCCCAGGAGCAGCTGGAGGCACAGGGCGCCTTCCTGCCCGCTGCCCTGGTGGTCCAGAACGACGGCGAACTGCGGATGATTGCCGTAGCACCGGAAGAAAGCGACGAAGACCTCGACGCCGACGCCATGATCGATGACATCTACCAGGTCCTCGGGGAGCAGAAGGCCGACAACCGTGCCGCCGCGGTCTTCTCCGACATCCACCTGCCGGATGAGTCCACTGACGCCATCCACGTAGTGGCCGAGCACTCCGAGGGCGTCTGCATTTCCGCCATCCAGACGTACTCCGAGACCGACGGTGAGTGGACGTTTGCCGAGCCGCAGTGGGAATCGGGCGACCGGCTCATCTGGGGCAGCGAAGAAAACGCCGACGAGGCCTAAAGGCTTCGCGACTGACAAAAAGGCCGGCGGTACCGCGCATCTGCGCGGTACCGCCGGCTTTTCGTTTCGTGACACTAAGATTAGGCGGCGGCGAAGCGCTCCTTGAGCGTCTGCAGCTCCGCGACCAGATCCTCAGGCAGGGATTCCCCGAACCGGGTGTACCATTCTTCGATGCCCGCCAGCTCGGTCTTCCATTCCTCGGGATCAACGTGCACTGCGGCCTCAACCTCGGCCGGCGTCATGTCCATCCCGGTGAGGTCCAGGGACTCTCCGGTGGGTACAAAGCCAATCGGGGTTTCGACGGCGTCGGCCGTTCCTTCGATCCGCTCAATGACCCACTTGAGCACGCGGGAGTTGTCCCCGAAGCCGGGCCAGGCGAATCCGCCCTCGGCCGTCCGGCGGAACCAGTTCACCAGGAAGATCTTGGGCAGCGTCTCCTGGTTGGCCTTGCCGCTGAGTGTGATCCAGTGCCGCAGGTAATCTCCGGCGTCGTAACCCATGAACGGCAGCATGGCCATCGGATCACGACGGACCACGCCCACCTGACCCGATGCTGCGGCGGTGGTTTCCGAGGACAGTGTGGACCCCATGAAGATGCCGTTGGTCCAGTCGCGGGACTGCGTCACCAGGGGAACCGTGGTCTTGCGGCGGCCGCCGAAGAGGATCGCGGACACCGGCACACCGTTCGGGGAGTGGTATTCCTCGGCCAGCATATCGATCTGGTCGATCGGCGTGCAGAAACGGGAATTCGGATGCGCGGCCGGGCGACCGTCCTCCGGCGTCCAGTCATTGCCGAGCCAGTCGGTCAGGTGCGCGGGGGCGTCGTCCGTCATGCCCTCCCACCACACACCGCCGTCGTCGGTCAGTGCCACGTTAGTGAAGATCGAGTTGCCCTTGGCGATAGCGCGCATCGCGTTGGGGTTAGTGCTCCAGCCGGTGCCCGGAGCGACGCCGAACAGGCCCGCCTCCGGGTTGGTGGCCCGCAGCTCGCCGTCATGGCCAAAACGCATCCAGGTGATGTCATCACCGAGTGTTTCAACCTTCCAACCCTCAATGGTGGGATCCAGCAGGGCAAGATTGGTCTTGCCGCAGGCGGACGGGAACGCCGCCGCCACAAAGTAGTCCTTCTTTGCGGGGCTGGTGAGCTTCAGGATGAGCATGTGCTCGGCAAGCCAGCCTTCGTCCCGCGCCATGACTGAGGCGATACGCAGGGCATAGCACTTCTTGCCCAGAAGGGCGTTGCCACCGTAGCCGGAGCCGTAGGAGAAGATGGACCGGTCCTCGGGGAAGTGAACAATCCACTTCTCATCGCTGCAGGGCCACACAACATCCTGCTCACCCTCGGCTAGCGGGGCTCCGACGGAGTGCAGAGCCGGCACGAAGAACGCGTCAACCTCTTCCATCTTCCGCAGCACATCCGTGCCGATGCGGGCCATGATGCGCATGGACGCCACCACGTAGGCGCTGTCCGTGATCTCGACGCCGAATTTGGGATCCTCTGCTTCGAGGTGGCCCATAACAAAGGGAATGACGTACATGGTGCGCCCGCGCATGGAACCGGAGAACAGCCCGTCCAGCTTCTGGCGCATCTCGGACGGGTCCATCCAGTTATTGGTGAAGCCGGCGTCGTGCTTCTTCTCCGAACAGATGAACGTCTGCTCCTCGACGCGTGCCACGTCCTTGGGATCGGAGAAGGCTGCGAAGGAATTGGGGAAGGCCTCCGGGTTGAGCCGGACCAGGGTTCCGGCTTCCACCAGCTCATCGGTGAGGCGCTTGTTTTCTGCCTCGGATCCGTCAACCCAATAAACGCGATCAGGCTGCGTCAGCTCGGCCACTTGCTGAACCCATGCAAGCAGCGCCTGGTGGGTGGTGGGTGCTTCCTCAGAGGCCCCCGGTGTATTGCTGTCCAAATGGCTAGGAGCAGCGTTTGCGCCGCTCTCATCGAGAACTAGCTGACGCGCGTCATCGCCCATGACTCTTCCCTTCGTTGGGCCAGTGGTGTGATTTTGATGCTAGTTGTCGGCGCGCCGCCCTCTCCGGCAGGAAAGGTAGTACCTATAATCTTCGAACCTGAATGTTTCCCTAGAATTCAACAAACTTGTGTGGCCCAGCATACTCCGATGTGACTAAGGTCATATAGACCGGTCTAGCTATCCGCCGTCATCGACCCCGATTAGGCGCACCTGAGAATCTGGGCTATAGTTATTTACGGCAAAACAGCCACGGACAAACTTTGAAGGAAGGCCTCACCAGCCGGAAAACATCGAAAAATCCAAATGCGTGCGTAGCTCAACGGATAGAGCATCTGACTACGGATCAGAAGGTTGGGGGTTCGAATCCCTTCGCGCGCACCAATAAAGCCCGGTGTGACCAGTAGAAATACTGATCACACCGGGTTTTTTGTTGTCCCCGGAAAGCGGA
This sequence comes from Arthrobacter sp. UYP6, assembly GCF_040547315.1. NCBI lineage: Bacteria > Bacillati > Actinomycetota > Actinomycetes > Micrococcales > Micrococcaceae > Arthrobacter > Arthrobacter sp. UYP6. Next base: position 139,928 of record NZ_JBEPPM010000009.1, on the reverse strand, counting down.
CGCCTTCCCGTTCTCACTGCTTCCGAAATTCGGTGCAGAGCCGCTGCGATCCTCGCCCGCCCGCTCAGGCCATTCAGCGAACCATTTTCTTCAGATCCACCGTAGGATCCGCCAGCATTACCGGGTCCACCAGAATTCGCCGGTCAATGATGCGGCGGGCGGCACGCACAAGCATTCCGCCGTCAACCGCAGCGCAGCCGAGCAGATAGCCAGCCGCATCCAGGCGGAAACTCGCCACCGGCGCACCAGCCCTTTCCCGGATCACAACGTCGCCCTCCCCCGCCATCGATCCAACCCCCTCCACATGGACGCCGTGGCGGTCCGACCAGAACCATGAGGCACCATGATCAGGCAGCTCCTGTCCAAGAAGGGCAGCAGCCGCCGTGCTCCCGGTGTTCCGCGCATGCTCCCAGTGCTCGGCCCGCCGCAGAAGCGTGCCATCCTGCAAGCGGACCCGGGCTGCGTCTCCCACCGCATAAACGTGTGGATGGCTGGTGCGCTGGCGCTCATCCACCAGGATGCCGTTCTCCACGTCCAGTCCGGCGGATGCGGCCAGCGTGGAGTTCGGAACAACTCCGATCCCCACCAGCACCTGATCGGCGTCGATCGAGGCTCCTCCGGCCATGACAATCCGGTGGCCGGCACCATTAACCGTGATGGCCTTGGGAATTCCGGTCAGCACCCGAATACCCCGGGCCGCATGCATCCGGTGCAGCCGGTTCGCCAGCGCGGAGCCAACGGCCGGGACCAGCGGCGGGTTGACCGGGTCGATCAAGGTCACCTCCGCACCGAGGGTCAGGGCAGCTGACGCCGCTTCCGCCCCGATGAGGCCGGCTCCGATGATGGCCAGCCGTACCCCCGGACCCAGCACTAGGCGCAGCTGGTCCGCATCCGCCTTGGTGCGAAGTTCCAGGACTGTGTCTTCGCCACCCCCCGGGATGTCCAGACGGCGGGGCACTGCACCTGTGGCCAGGACAATCCTGTCTGCCGTGAGTTTGCGGCCGTCCTCCAGCAGGACGGCTCCCTGGTCGGGCATGAGGGCTGCGGCCCGGCCGGTAACCACTGCAATTTCCCGCTCGTCGAACCAGGCGGCGCCGGCCAGCAGGATCTGTTCCGCGGACTTGCTGCCCAGCAGGTAGTCCTTGCTCAGCGGCGGACGGTCATAGGGCAGGCCCTCGGGGTCCACGATGGTGATCTGCCCGCCGAATCCGCGCGAACGCAGCTGACCGGCGGTGGCGAAGCCTGCTACGCCGCCGCCGGCGATAAGGACAGATCCAAGAGCCATAGTGTTGTATTTCCTAGCCGAAGAACGTTGGAGTGCCCCTTAAGACTAGGCGAGATATTCCGTCCTCCCCCCATGCCCCGGCGGCGCCCCCTGCCTCGCCTTCCGTCCGCGGGCGCGACGTGCCAAGCTCTGTTCATGACTGATCAGAGTGGCAGCACCGAAGTCCAGCATCCGCAGCGGCTGGAGACCGACGTCGTCATACTTGGCGGCGGAGCGGTGGGCGAGAACGCGGCCGGGAGGGTGGTCCACAGCGGATTGGAGGCCGTCCTCGTGGAGTCTGCCCTGATCGGCGGCGAGTGCTCCTACTGGGCCTGCATGCCCTCCAAGGCACTCCTGCGTCCGGGCACGGCGCTGCATGCCGCGCAGTCCGTCGCGGGTTCCCGCGAGGCCGTGACCGGGGCCCTGGACGTGCCGGCAGTCCTGGAGCGACGCGATAGTTTCACCTCGCACTGGAACGATTCCGGGCAGGAAGAATGGGTCCGCACCACGGGAATCGGCCTGGTGCGCGGGCGCGGGCGCCTCATCGGTCCGCGCGAAGTGCGGGTGGAGTACGACGACGGCGGCTCCCTCACCATCTCCGCCCGCCACGCCGTGGTGTTGGCAACCGGCTCGGTTCCGACTCCGCCCCCGCTCAAAGGCCTGGACACCGTCGAGTACTGGGGCACCCGGGAAGCGACCTCTTCACACGAAGTTCCGGAACGGCTGATCGTGCTCGGTGGCGGGGTCTCGGGAACCGAGCTCTCGCAGGCCTGGGCGCGGCTGGGCTCAAAGGTGACCTTGGTGGCGAGGCACAATGTGCTGGATATGTATCCGGAGCCCGCACGGGAGCTGGTCAAAGCGGGCCTCGCCGAAGACGGAGTGGACGTCCGCACCTTTACCCAGAGCGACTTTGTCCGTCCGGGAGCTGACGGCGGAGTGGAAATGGGGCTGGGCGACGGCTCAGTACTCGCTGCTGACAGGCTCCTCGTGTCCACGGGCCGCGCTCCCGCGCTGACCGATCTGGGCCTGGAAGATCTGGGCCTGGATGCAGTGCGGCTGGACTCGGACGATTCCGGGCTGGTGGACGGCACCGATTGGCTGTACGTGGTCGGAGATGCCGCAGGCAAGGTGCTGTTGACGCATCAGGGCAAATACGAGGCGCGGGCCACGGGTGCCGCCATCGCCGCACGGGCCCGCGGAGAACTGTCCGGAACCGGGGCACCGGCACCCTGGAGCCGGGAAGCATCAACGGCCAACCATGTCGCCGTTCCGCAGGTGGTCTTCACCGATCCTGAACTGGCCATGGTTGGCCGGACTCTGGAGCAGGCTCGTGCAGATGGCATCAACGCGTCGGAGACCTCGCTGGAGCTTTCAGTGGCCGGCTCTTCACTGCATTCCGATGACTACCGCGGCTGGGCCCAGATGGTGGTGGATGAAGACCGCGGGGTCCTGGTCGGCATGACTTTCGCCGGCCCGGACGTGTCTGAGCTGCTCCACTCGGCCACCATCGCCATTACCGGCGAAGTCCCCCTGGACCGGTTGTGGCACGCCGTTCCGTCCTATCCCACGATCAGCGAAATCTGGCTCCGTCTGCTGGAGAAGTACGGACTCTAGACCCGTTCACGGCGGTCGCCCGCGGCTGGCTGAAGTCCAGATCACACCACGCCCCTTAATTGAACTGACCAGTCAGCTTGGCTAGGATGGCTCGTAGCCGATTGGCCAACGCCGCGGCTCCGTCTACCCAAAAGCCGCAAACATGCTCACCGCAAACCATCTGTACGTCCAAGGCCGCCACAGTGACCTTCTTGCCCCAACGTCCCTCTCAGTGGCACCCGGCGAAGTCCTGCTGGCCCAGGCGGATGACGCGTCTGCCCGCACCGCACTGGCACTGACCCTCAGCGGACGCATGAAACCCACCAGCGGCTCCCTGCACTGGAACCGCGATGCCAGCCTGACGCATCTGCGCCGACGAAGCGCGTTACTGGACTCCCCCGGCGTCAACGAACCCGAGCCCCATTTGCGCGTGAAGGATCTGGTGGCGGAGGACTTGGCGCTGACGCCACGCGCAGACCGCCCCAAGGCCTCCCCCGCTGTCTGGCTGAAGGCCCGCGGTTTCGGCGACTGTGGGAATCTGTGGATTGAACAGCTGCCTTCGCCCGACCGGATCCGTCTGCTGATCGCCCTGGCGCTGACCGACTCCCGGGTGGACCTCTTGGTCCTGGATTCCCCGGACCGGCATCAGGCGGACCCGGGCGCCTGGCTTCCGGTCCTGGAAGAGGCCGTGGCCCACGCCCTGGCCAACGATGAGGCGCGGAACCTTGCCGTGGTGGCCGCCGTCGCACAGCTGCCGGCCCTCTGGGACGGGCCCACAGCCCTGGCCGAACAAGCCGGCCGCGACGACAGCGACGGGCTCCCGGCAGAACCTGCGGACAGCGATTCCCCTCAAGCGGCTGATGCCGCTGATGCTGCTGATGCTGCTGATGCCCATCAATCCTCCGATACAGCAGAAACGGAAGTGTCCGCATGACCACCCTGCGACTGGCCCTCTCCGAGCTCAAGCGAATGACCGGCGGCCTGCTCCCCAAGCTCACCCTTGTTGCACTCACCCTGGTTCCCCTGCTCTACGGAGCCATTTACCTGTACGCGAACTGGGACCCTTACGGGAACCTCGACGGTATTTCCGCCGCCCTGGTGGTGGAGGACGAAGGCGCAGAGACCGACGGCGGGGAACGCCTGGAGGTCGGCGACACCGTGGCGCAGTCCCTCCTCGAGGATGGAACCTTTGAGTGGGAACGAGTGGCCGACGCGGACGCCGCTGATGCGGGCGTGGCTGACGGCACCTACTCCTTTGCCTTGAAAATCCCGGCTGACTTCTCAAAGTCCCTGACATCGCCGTCGGACTTTGACAGTGCGCGGCAGGGAGTCTTGAACGTCACCACAAATGACGCCAATAACTATCTGCTCAGCAGCATCGTGGACAAGCTCACCGGCTCCGTGCATGACACCGTGGCGGCAGAAGTGGGTGAAGAAACCGCGAATCAGTTCCTGACCGGTTTCAGCACCATCCATACCCAGTTGCAGGATGCCGCCGACGGCGCATCCGAAGTGGCTTCCGGCTCTGCAGAGGCAAACACGGGCGCGGCGGATCTGGCCACCGGCCTGGAAACGCTGAGCGGCGGAGCGGCGGAGCTGTACGCCGGGCAGCAGCAGCTGTTAGCCGGCTCCGGCTCCCTGGCCGCAGGTGCAGCAGAGCTCAACGCCGGCGCCGGCGAACTGCAGGCAGGTCTTTTGCAGCTGAATGCCGGAGCCGCGGCGCTTCCGGAACAGACACGCACCCTGGCCGACGGCGCCGAACAGGTTGCCGCCGGAAATGCAGCCCTCAACAGCGAGTTCCAGAGCGCCGTGTCCGGGATCAAAGCAGCCCAGGACGCCGCGGCCGCCAGGCTCCAGGCTTCCACGGCGGCACTCGTGGCTGACGGGGTCCTCACGCAGGATCAGGCCAACCAGGTGCTGGCCGCAGCTGCGGGAAGCGCCGACGCCTCCGATGCAGGCCTGGCTGCGCAGCTGGCCTCAGCCTCCGCTTCCACCCAGGCCCTCGCTGATGGTTCCCGTCAAGTAGCCGACGGCGCCGGAGCGCTGGCTACCGGCATACCCGCCCTGACCGACGGCATTTCCAGCGCAGCAGCCGGCGCCGGGACCCTGGCTGAGGGCAGCGGGTCGCTCTCCCGCGGCGCTGGCGACTTGGCCGCGGGCCAGCAGGATGCCCTAGCCGGAGCCGGCCGGCTCTCCGAGGGTGCTTCCTCCGCTGCGGCGGGCGCTGCCACGCTGAGCGAGGGGATCTCCCAGCTCGCCGGAGGGTCCGCGGAATTGTCCGACGGACTCACCGATGGCGCCGGAAGTGTTCCCAACCCCGATGACCAGCAGCGCGCCAATGCTGCTCGAGTCATCGCGGATCCGGTCAGCGTCAACACCGTGTCACAGGCCAAGGCGGACAGCTATGGCGCCGGGATCGCACCGTTCTTCCTCGCTTTGGCTCTCTGGATCGGGGTATTCATGCTCGTCCAGGCGATGCGTCCCATCAGCCGGCGCGCGCTGGCGTCCAATGCACCCGCCGTGAAGATTGCGCTGGGCGGCTGGCTTCCATTCCTGACGGTTGCCCTGGTGCAGGCCACCGTGTTGTACGCAGTGGTCCGCTTCGGACTGGGGCTCTCCCCCGCCAACCCGGTCCTCGCCTGGGGCCTGCTACTGCTCGCCGCCATGGCGTTCTCGGCACTGATCCAGGGGATTGTGGCACTGCTGGGATCCGTGGGGAAGTTTGTTGTCCTGATCCTGCTGGTTCTTCAGCTGGTCTCCTCAGACGGAACCTTCCCCTGGGAAACAACTCCCACACCGCTGCACCTCGCGCACGAGATTCTGCCTATGGGGCATGTGGTGACCGGTCTGCGGCAGCTGCTGTACGGCGGCGATCTGGCATCGGTCGGCGTCGTCGCGCTTGGATTGGCGGGATACACGCTGCTGGGGCTGGTGCTATCCACGCTGGCTGCGCGCAAGCACAAGACCTGGACGCTGAAAACGCTGCAGCCTGAAATTGCAGTGTAGGGCGCGCCGGTCCGCGCCGCCCCCTGACTCAGCCGGGACGGCGCGGAGCATTCGAAACCCGGACGGTTACGCCCGGCGGACCACAAAATCCGTAATCCGGGCATCCCGCCCGTCAAGCTCAGCCCAGGGCTTGGCCGTCTCCATGACGGTCAACCCGGAGGTGGGGTACCTGGTGGCCATCTCCATGACCGCCTCTTCATTCGAGCTCACCGAGGCCAGCCGCATGGCAAGGTCCTGCACTCCCGGAAGGTGGGAAATCACCAGCAGACTGGTCACCGTCTCCGGCACATTGTTGATGATGCTCAGAATCTGAGCGGCCGGGGCACTATAGAGGCCGTCTTCGAGTTTGGGCGTGGGCCCCTTGTCACCGAGTTCCTCACAGATCCAGGTACAGGTCTGCCGGGTCCGCAGTGCAGACGAGCAAAGAATGAAATCGGGGATGGAGTCGTTCTCCACCATCCAGCGGCCCGCCAGCGGCGCATCGCGGTGCCCGCGGCCGGAGAGCGGGCGTTCGTGGTCGGAGACATCCCGGGGCCAGTCCGCCTTCGCGTGCCGCAGGAGCATCAGCTTTTTCAGGTGGTGGCCGCTCATTCGCCCAGTCTATCGGCGGTACCGGCTCCGGTTGTCCAGGGCCGGTACCGCCGTCGCATCAGATGCTGTATTCGGGTGCCGCCCAGACAACAACCTCGGGGTGCTCATAGAAGCGGTAGCCCTGGCCGCGGACTGTCCGCACGGTGTTCGCGAGCCGGCCCAGCTTGGACCGCAGGCGCCGGATGTGCACGTCGATGGTGCGCTCGTTGGGCACCTCCTCGGCGTTCCGCCACAGTCCTGCCAGCAGCTCTTCGCGGCCGACGGTGCGGGTGGCGTTTTCCACCAGATAGTTGAGCAGCTCAAATTCCTTGAACGTCAGGTTCAGAGTGTCACCGTCCAGGTGCACTTCCCGGCGCGAGAGGTCAATCAGAACGCCGGACGGGCGCGGGGCGCTCGGGGTCTGCACAGGCTGGGCTGCTTCCGGGCGGGGGCGGCGCTGAGCCGTCGGGTCACCCAGCGCCTGGCGGACGACGTCGATATCGGATCCCGCGGCCTCTGCCGGCGCCAGCGCAACCGCGGCGTGGCTTTGGGCCCCGGGGCAAAGCGTCTGGATATACGCGCGGACTTCCTGGGCGAGCTTGGTCAGTGAAGTTCCGTTGGCGGCTGCCGTGTCCTCGTCGAGGCCCACGTAAATCACAAAGCCGCGGGCAACGGTGTCGTTGCTAACCGGCTGGGGGCCGGGAATGCCGTTGCCTGTGACGACGGCGGTGGGTGCCGTCATGGGCGAAGCGTCATTGGCCGGAGAAACGGACTGCAGCGGGCGGGCAGACTGCTGGCCAAACCCTTGAACCCCATACTGCTGCGGTGCGTACCCTCCGTACTGGCGGGGGAATTCCCCGGCAGCGTTCTGCCGGGCGGCACCGGCACGGTTCTGCGCATTACGAAGTGAGATGTGTACGTACCCTGATGCTACTGACATGTTGCAACCTCATTGTGAATGACCGTCATCACGGCTCGAATGCTGGGGGTGTGCCCGGTCGAGATGGCGCGGTTTCGCCCGTCATTGGGCCTGAGTGGTGCCTGAGAGATGGGGGTGGGTACCTCAGGCGAGCATTCGACAACAACGCTGCTTCTCGCCGGCGGGGCCATTGAGAAGGACTGCAACACGTGCTGCCGTGTGGATGTTCACATTACGGATTATTGCATGTAACAAAGGAGTTCACGCAAGTAACATTGCGCCACTTGTCTCACCATGCGGACGCTTAGGCATTAATTGTGACACACCTCACCATTTGGAGAGGGGAAGAGGCATGACTGGAGCCTGCTGGCCATCGTTGATATTCTCGGCTCGAGTGGGCCCCGGCGGGGAGTTGCGGGATAAAAAAACGCACCCGCCCATAAGTAAACTTATAAACGGGTGCGAGTCAAGCAATGCGGCAGATGTCCGCATGCTGGACACGTCTACTCAGGCCGGCAGCGGCTTTTAGTCGACGACGCCGTACAGTCGGTCGCCGGCGTCGCCCAGCCCGGGCACAATATAAGACTTCTCGTCCAGCCGCTCGTCAATCGAGGCCAGCACAATGGTCACGTTGGCGTCAGCCAGTTCCTTCTGCAGTACTTCGAGGCCTTCAGGGGCCGCCAGCAGGCAGATGCAGGTGATGTCCGCAGCTCCGCGCTTGAACAGGAACTTGATGGCTTCGCGGAGGGTTCCACCGGTAGCCAGCATGGGGTCCAGGACAAACACCTGGCGGCCGGTCAGATCATCCGGAAGACGCTCCGCATAGGTGATCGCTTCGAGGGTTTCCTCGTTGCGGGCCATACCCAGGAAGCCAACCTCCGCCGTGGGAACAAGGCGGGTCATACCTTCGAGCATGCCCAGGCCTGCCCGCAGGATCGGAACCACCAAAGGGGTGGGCTTAACCAGGCCGGTGCCGACGGCGGACGTGACCGGAGTCTCGATCCGGACGGGCTCAACGCGGACGTTGCGGGTGGCTTCGTAGGCCAGGAGTGTGACGAGTTCTTCCGTGAGCTGACGGAACACCGGTGAAGGGGTGTCTTTGTCACGGAGAACGGTGAGTTTGTGGGCAACTAGGGGGTGATCCACTACAAGTACGCGCATGCTTCAAAAATACCATCCGCGATGGAAGCCCTTCCTGCGGCACGGGTGGCGTGGCCCGCGGGGCGCGGGGCGCGGGGCGCGGGGCGCGGGGCGCGGGGCGCGGGGAGAACTGCGGGAAGATAGAACCATGATGCCTCCGACCGAGCAGCACGAATTCTGGATGGACCTCGCTCTGACGGAGGCGCGTGGCGCCCTGGCGACGCAGGACGTGCCCATCGGCGCCGTCGTCGTTGGTCCGGACGGGAGGATTATCGGCACCGGCCGCAATGAGCGTGAGGCTACCGGTGACCCGACGGCGCATGCCGAAGTGGTGGCTATCCGCGAAGCTGCCGCCGCCATCGGTGAGTGGCGGCTTGAGGGGTGCACCCTGGTGGTGACACTGGAGCCGTGCGCCATGTGCGCCGGCGCCATTGTGCTGGCGCGCATCCCGAAGGTGGTGTTCGGTGCCTGGGACGAAAAGGCCGGGGCCTCCGGATCCGTGTTCGATATCCTCCGCGAACGCCGGCTGAACCACTGGGTGGAGGTTTTTCCGGAAGTCCGCGCGACGGAATGCGCTCAGCTGCTCACGGAGTTTTTCGGCTCTCGGCGATCGGGCTGACAGTCGCGGGTTTCATACGTAGGCTTACTACCTCAGAACCCGACACCCCAAGGAGTTCCTTCATGAGTGCAGAAACGGACGGACTGGATACAGTCGTCAAAATCCTCGAGCACGCGCGCATTGCCCAGCTGACCACCGTGGACCTCGATGGCAAGCTCGTGAGCCGTCCGCTGGAGCTGCAGGAAACAGATTCCGACGGCAACCTCTGGTTCTTCACCCAGGATCCCTCCCCCAAAGCGGATGAGATCCGAAACAACCCCAACGTCAACGTCTCGGTCCATGATTCCAAGGGTTACCTCTCCGTCAGCGGGACGGCCACCATCACCAAGGATGAAGCCAAGATTGAGCAGCTGTGGAAGTCCTCCGTCAGCGCCTGGTTCGATGAGGGCCGCGAGGATCCTTCGATTGCGCTGATCAAGGTGGATTCGGACACCGCCGAATACTGGGCGTCGGACGAGCCCCGTGTTGCGACCATGTTCAAGATCGCCAGGAGTGCCGTCACCGGCGGTACGCCGGACATTGGCAAGAACGACGTCGTCGACCTCTAGGCCCAGCGGCCGCGGACGCGGAACCAGCCGTTTTGGGGCATCGGCCCTTTACCCGGTAAGGTTGACGCGATGGTGACGTGTCCGAGCGGCCGAAGGTGCAACACTCGAAATGTTGTTTGGTGAAAGCCAACGTGGGTTCAAATCCCACCGTCACCGCCACATGAAAAAGACCCTGCTTCCCTTGTAAACAAAGGGAAGCGGGGTCTTTTGCTTTGCCGGGGAAATGGGCGCCGGCAACGTAGCAGAAACAGAATTCTCGAGATACCTTCCCAGACGGACGGCAACCCACCCAGGACTGCCCTCGTGCGGCTCGTACGGCAGACCTGAGAACGGACTGGACGCCACAAGAACCGGCCTCTACGCCTGCCGCCGGCACGCACTAGCACCACCCTTACGCCCTCTGAGAGGTCCTGCGCTTGGCTCCGCACCGCCCACCGTCAGGTGTAGAAGAATCGCACGGCATGAAAGAAGACCGGTGCCGCAAAGCAGAGCGAGTCCAGGCGGTCCATGATGCCGCCGTGACCGGGGATGATGGAGCCGAAGTCCTTGATGCCGCGGTCGCGCTTGATGGCAGACATCACCAGCCCTCCGGCGAAACCCATCACACAGGAGATGAACGCCAGGAGCGCGGCCATCAACGGGGTGAACGGCGTGACCCACCATAGGGCAGCCCCCAGGGCGGTGGCCGATAGCACTCCCCCGATGAACCCTTCCCACGTCTTGTTGGGACTCACGCTTGGCGCGATCGGGTGCTTCCCGAACGTCTTGCCCCACACGTACTGCAGTACATCGGAGCCCTGCACCACGATCAGCAGGAACAGCAGCAGATGCGCACCGGTAGCCCCGCCAGCCCCAGGCGCCGAGCCTTCGGCCGCATCCCGGCCTGCCTCCATGGCTACCGGAAGCTGCAGGAGCGCCGGGGCGTAACTGATGGCGTAGACGCATACCATCAGCGCCCATTGAATGGCCGCGGTTCGCTGCAGGAACCCGATGGTCTGCCCGGCGAGTGCATTGCGCGCGGGCAGGAAGAGGAAGGCGTACACCGGGATGAACACGCTGAACATGCCATACCAGTGCTCCCAAAGGAACCAGTAGTGCAGCGCGGGGATGATGAACACGAGCCACACGAGCACTTTGTGGTCTCCGCGGCCGGTCGGTGAGATGGTGATGAACTCGCGCAGTGCCAGAAGTGACAGCAGCAGAAACAGCGCAATCGTCACCGTCTCGCCGGCTGCCAGGACAGCACCTATCAGTGCGACCATCAACCACCAGGCGTTGATGCGCTGCTTCAGGTTCGTGATGGTGCTCGTGATGCCAAATCGGCGGCCCAGAAGCCACGCGATCACGGTGGCCAAAATCAAAACAACGACGACGCCGCCGAGGAGTTTCAGCGACGAGAAGTCCAATAAACCCAGTTCCCAGCCGCTCACGGGTTGCCCTGCCCGGTCTGGCCACGAGGGGCCGACCCGTCGTCGTCCTGTCCAGGGGTATCTGTGGACTGCGGGCTTTGATGCTTAGCCAGGCCTTCCACGAGGACCTGCCGGGCCCGGGCCAGGAACGTCTGCTGGTCCTCATCGGGATCCAGATGGAGGGGCTCGCAGAAGATGACAGTCGAGAGGTGAGGCACCGGGATCACCTCACCTTTGGGGAGGATCCGTCCGAGGTTGGCGAGCGTCACGGGGACCACAGGTACCTCAGGGTGGAGACGGGCCAGTTTGTACAGTCCGCCGTGAAACGCGGCGATGGTATCGCCGTCGCCGCGGGTGCCTTCAGGGAAGATAATCAGCGAGTCCCCGGCAGCCAGCACCTCAGCCATGCCATCCACCTGGCCCTTGGGGCTGACCCCCGAGTCCGACGTGCGCTGCCGACGGCTGCTGGAGCCGTGGCGGTCAACCAAATAGGCATTGAAGATCTTTTCGGCAAAAGCCTTACGCACCCCAGAGCCCCAGTAGTCCTTGGCAGCCACCGGGCGGGCGCGTTGCTGAAGCTGCGCCGGCAGCGCGGCCCAAATGGTGAGGAAGTCCAGATGGCTCGAATGGTTCGCGTAATAGATGGCCTGCTCGGGTAGATCCAGTTCAGAGTCTCCGGCTGCAGTCACCACGCGCGCACCGGCGAAGACGCTGATAAGTTTCGCGAGGCTGCGCCGGGAAGCCCTGCCGACGCTCATGATGGCAAATCCTTGCTGCGGGCACGCAGCGCAGCGCTGACACGGTGCAATCGGCGGATACAGGTGAGCAGGGAGCCTAACGCGATGACCGCCAGAGTGCCGAACAGTGCCCACCCTTCCGACCAGGGAAGCCATGGTTCGGCGATACCCACCAGGACGCCGATCATCAGCAACCACATGCGGAGCGGTTTGGCCAAGGGCCCGTCGAAGAAGTTTCCCGTGCCGAGGGCTGCTCCGAGGCAACGGATATAGGCGGTGAGTACGGCTAGTATCGCCGCAAGGAATCCCAGCGTCACCCCCAAATCGACTCCGCCGGCGGTCACCAGCCCCGCGGTGGCGATGCCTGCTGCCCCCAGGAACAGCACATCGGAGATCCGATCAGGCAGTTCATTGTAGATATCGCCCACCGGTGAGCTCATACCCTTTTCTACGGCCAGCATTCCGTCGAGCATGTTCAACAACAAACGCAGCGGTATACAGGCAGCAGCCGCGGCCAGAAGGACAGCACGAATTACGGCGTCGTCGGTATGTGCCGACCAGATCAGCGCAGCGGCACCCACTGCGGCGAACACCACTGAACCAACCGAGATCTGATTGGGGGTGAGTTTCGCCGCCACAAGAATATCTGCAGATTTTGCCGCCCACCGGCTGCTGCGCTGCGGAATTTCCCGCCTGTCCGTTCCGTGGCTCATGTGGAGTATCCGTTCATTTGACCCTTTGCCGTAGCTCATACGCTAGTGCGAGCCGGGCGGCGAAACCGGCAGCAACCCGCGATCAATCCCGTGATTCCCCTTCACCATTCATTACAGTGTCAGCATGAGAGCTCGGCGCAAATCAGCCTCCACGAACGCCCTGCGGGACCACGGAATCGCCGGCGCCTGGGGCTTCGCAGAAGCGACGTTCTTCTTTGTGGTCCCCGATGTGTGGACATCCTGGGTGGGGTTGCGCCGACCCAAACGCGCGCTCGGCACCACGGTCTCAGCCCTCGGCGGCGCAATGGCCGGAGGGGCAGTGACATATTGGTGGGGCAACAAAGTAGCGGCAAACACCTCGCGTAAGGCGTTGGTGAAAGTTCCGGCGGTCACGGATGCCATGATCAGCGACGTGGAGCAGGAGATCGCCGAGTCCGGGGCTGCTTCTTTGCTGCGGGGCCCCACCCGCGGAGTCCCGTACAAGCTCTACGCCCGGGCAGCCGGGCTGCAGCGGACCTCACTCATGACGTTTCTTGTCTGGAGTGTGCCCGGCCGAATGATCCGGTTCATGGTGGTGACAGTGGCAGTATCCGGGATTGCCGCTATGGTTCGCCGCCAGTTCCCCGGAGTCTCTGAACGGCGCATATCGACCGTGTTCTGGATCTGCTGGGGCGCGTTCTATGCGGTGTTCATTCCACTGACATCCCGTCGCGGGTCAACCTCGGACCAGCAATTTACCGGGCCTTGATATTGAGCGGTCCGGCGACTTTGACCGCTCAGACCGGACAGCATCGGCAGCAATGTCATCACCGTCGTCGTAGTTAGGGATCAGCGCGGTCGCTCATGGCTCGAATTCTTGTGCGCGGGGCATCGCCGGTCAACCCTCCGCACAGCCGGCAACGGCTCAGGAGAAGTCATCCGGCACTCCACCCATGAGGGCCCTTAGCCTGATTTCATTGCACCGACAGCCCTTTCCTCCGATGCACTGCACGATTACTCTGGGCGGCACCGGATCGGCACATCCCCTGCCGGCCAAGAGCAACGGAGGCCTCAATGTCCATACGTATCCTCAGAGCCGACGGGCCCGCTGAAGAACTCGATGACGCCGAGGAGCTGAAGTACTCCTATCAGGTATCCCCTGGCGGAGTGCTGGTGGTCCTGGAATCCCTGGACGAGGGACGCTGGCTGGTGAAAAAGGAAATATCGGCCGGTCGCTGGAGCGAAGTTTCCGGCCGCAGATACATCGGCGATGCCGCAACCGCGGGCGGCGTTGAGGGCGGCAAGGCGGAAGGGCGTCCCCAAACGAAACTTCCGCGGCGGGTCTGACGACCGGTCTCACAGCCGGACGTACGCCCAGTTTTCCCACTGCCGGCGGGCCAGATGTGCCACGGCAGCATCCACCGTTTCCACGCCCCGGTGCAGTTCGTCTTTTTGTATCCCGGCCCGGGTCATGCTGTTCTCACACGCCAGGACATGGATGTCTTCCGACAGTGCACTGTCGAGGGCACTCTGATCCCCGATGCCCGAACGCAGGAGCCGCACCCCCAGCCCCTGGACCACCACTTCGATGGCCCGTTCTGGACCAAGCGCCCGGCGTGAGTTCCCTGCACTGCGCAGCAGCCCGGCCAGCCACGTTCCGCTGTCGGGCCCAAACCCGTGGATCACCAGCCCTGCGAGTGCAGCGTTCGGCCGAGCATCGTCGTTGGCGTGAGCATCAGGTTCCGACGGGGTACCGGCGGAATCCATGTCTGAAAGTTCCATCTTTTCAGTGTCGCCCCTGCCCACCGGAGGAGGACAGGGGGACACAGCTGCCGTCGTCGTCGAGCGGCCTTCTTGCGTCAGTCGACAAAGTGCGTTGTGGGCTCCTTTTCGCCCACGGAGGCGACGACGGCGGCAGCGACGTCCCGCAGCTTCATGTTCCGCGCGCTCGAGGCGGCTTTGAGGATGGTGATGGCAGCCTCCTGGCCGCACCTGTTTTGAGCCATGATGATCCCTGCAGCCAGGTCGATCGTGGTGCGCGATCCCATCGCGGCCTTGAGATTTTCCCTACTCTCCGCCAGCTGTGCAATACGCACGGCAAGCCGCAGCGATGTGGAAGCGCCGCGGGCAAACTCCTCGGCTTCTCGGATCATTTCGTCCGTGAAGGCGTCGGTTTCCCGCGCGTACACGTTCAACCCGCACCGCGCATCCCCCTCCAGGGGAATCGGAACCCCCAGGATCGATTTCAATCCGAAATCTGCAATCGCGTCGGCATAGTCCGTCCACCGCGGATCCTCGATGATGTCGCGCACCAGAATGGTCTTGTTGGTTCGCGCCGCTTCCAGGCACGGGCCGGTACCGAACGCGTACTGGACTTCATCCATCCGGCGCGCTTCTTCGCTATTGCTGGCCGCAGTGCCGGCACCTCCCGGGCGCAGCAGCGTCACGCCGGAAAAGAACTCCTTCCCCGCGGGGGACAGGGTATCCACCGTCAGGTGTGTGAGGTCCTCGAGAAAACTCTCCACATCCGTCGTTTCCAGGACCATGTCCTGCAGCAGGCTGGCATAGTCCCTGTCGACGGTCGGGGACAGGACTGCGTCCGCTGTGTCTGGCGCATCGGCGGCTATGGGGGAGGCCTCGTCAGGATTCGAAGCTGGTGGGGGAAAGCCGTTATCGGTGGACATGTCACCACTTTTCCGGTGTTGGAACGGCGTTGGAGGGACTGTTCTTGTTCTCTGGTCCATTAGAGCATCGATGAGGCGCCCGGAACCGGGCGGAGGCCCTCCGATCCTTGGAGATTCCCCTTTGCGGATCTCCCGGGGAGTCGGTTCAAACGCCCCAAAACACCTTGACGGCGTCGACTACTTCCGAAGCCTGCTCCTGGCCGGCGAGGGCGGAAGGACGCCGGGTGGATTGAAGCAGCACGTTGGTGCCAAAGGCCGCCCTGCTGGCTTCATCAGCCTCGATCAGATAGGCCCTTCCCTTCAAGTTATTCAGCACCTGGGGCAGTGTCGGACCAAAGGGGCTATCCGGGGCCTCAGGCGCACAGGAAAGGATCAGCACCTTCTCGTAATCAGCGGCAAGATCGGCGTTCGAGGCTGAACGCATTCCGCCGTCCATATAGGGCGTGCCGTCGATCCTCACCGGGGGCCACGCACCCGGGACGCTGCAGCTCGCGGCCACGGCCAACGCCATTTCCGCCCCGGAGGTGGCATCGAAAACAGTGAAGCCGCCGTCGTCGGCATTGACCGTGGTGACCTGGAACATCCCCGACGGCCAGGAAGGAGCCGGCAGCAGCGCACGGATAGTGTCCACCCACGCAGCTTCCGATAACCCCTGGCCAGCCGCGAGCGCAGCCTTGCCGATCCGTGCCCTGGCTTCCTGCTCGCCGCCGGGACCTCGCGCCGCGTCGGCCATCATGTTCATGAACTGCTCAGTACTGAAATGGGTCAGTTCGCCCTGTTCAATCGTGGATTCCCCCGCCTCAGTTCCGGTTCCGGCCACTTCCGCCGGGCCAGCTTCGCGAAGCTGCCCGGCCAGGACCTGGCGCAGGACACCGAAGCGCAGAGCCGCCCCCACGACAGAGCCTGCGGAAGTGCCCACCACCAGGTCGGCGTCGTTTAGCTCAATACCGTGCTCCAGCAGGGTGGCGAGGATTCCGATCTCCCAGGCGATACCTGCCACTCCTCCGCCGCCAAGGACCACCGCGCGCTTACCATTCATGTTTGTCATGCGGGAAGTCTAAACCTGCACACCGTGAGGGTGGTCACAGGTTTTCGGTGCCTGTAACCGGGGGTATTCAATAGAGACATGGCATTGCGCGTATTAATGGTTGGCCGAAAGCATGAAGACTGGGTGGTGGATGGCATCCGCCGGTACGAAAAGAGGCTGAAGAAGCCCTTCGACCTGACCTGGGTCTCCATTCCGCATTCCGCGCGGGAAGGCGATGCCGCCCGGAAAGAGGAATCCGAGCGTCTGCTCGCCAAGCTCGGCAGCGACTACGTCATCCTGCTGGATGAAAGGGGCAAGGCGATCACCTCCCCGGCGCTGGCCAGGACCCTGCAAAAGCCCTTGGACAATTCCCGCAATGTCACGCTCATCATTGGGGGCGCCTACGGAGTGGATCAGAGCGTGCACGACCGTGCGGACTTCATCTGGTCCCTCTCACCCCTGGTATTTCCCCACCAATTGGTCCGCCTCATCCTTGCGGAGCAGGTATACCGGGCCCAGGAAATCGCAGGCGGCCGCCCCTACCACCACGAATAGCTCCTCCAGATGTCCCCAGCGCCGCCGCGACAGGGGAATGCTCTCGCTAAAGTGGATGTGCTCCCGCCGTCCAACCCACCTCCAGCACGCTTGAAAGGCTCCTCCATGCCCCGCCCTCTTTTTGCCCGGTCCGTGGTCACCGCAGGCGCTGTCAGCCTCCTCCTGGCCGCCGGCATGAGCAGCGCGTCCGCACATGTGCATGTCTCCCCCGAGTCCGCGGAGGCCGGGGCCAACGCACTGCTCACCTTCGAAACCGCCCACGGATGCTCAGGCTCGCCAACAGCGTCGATTACGGTCACCCTGCCGGACCAGGTGACCGATGCCGTTCCCACCGCCCACGCCGGCTGGAGTATCAGCAAGGTGACCGAGGAATTCGAGGAGCCGAGGGTGCTGGAGAACGGGACGTCCGTGGGGTCCCGGACCAGTCAGGTGGTTTTCACCGCTGATGAGCCGCTGCCCGACGGCGTCCGCGACACCTTCTCGCTCAGCGTCCGGATTCCCGACGCCGCCGGTGACACGCTGGTCTTCCCTGTGCTGCAGTCTTGTGTTGAGGGGAAGACGGACTGGTCGCAGGTGGCCGTTGAGGGCCAGTCCGCGGATGATTTGGAGCTGCCGGCACCGGTTATCGCCGTGACTGCCGGCGGTACAGGGTCCGACGGCCACGGTAGCGGGGATGACGAGATCCGGGACGTCGCCGAAGAGGACGAGGTGGAAGCCGCCGCAGTGGCCGGCTACGCGGGCCTTGGTGCTGGCGTCCTTGGTCTAATTCTTGGCGCTGCTGCCCTTTATCGAACCCGGAAAGCGTAACGTTTGCGGCGTCATTGTTCTTGCGTCTGCGAGGCGTAATTGACGCCGCACCGGCGTTGCGGAGAAGGTGATCCTATGAATAACCGGTCGTTGAAATCATTGTCACTGCGGAACCCCCTCTGCACTTTGTCCTCGCCGCGGAAAAGCTGGGCGCTTTCCGCTATTTCCCTCGGCGTGGCCGTCGCAGTCAGCGGTTGCGGGTCCAGCGGTGGTGAGGAAACAGCCTCGTCTTCGCCGTCGTCGTCCGCTGCCTCCACCACCTCACAGACTTCCGATCCCAAGCCCTCCGACGACGTAACCGCTACGACCGCCCCCAGCGCCGAGGCTTCGACTGCTGCCCCCACGGCCGGAACAGCACCATCCGGTGGCCCCGATGCTTGTGCCGCCGCTGAAATGGCCGGGGAAATCGAAGATACCGCCGGCGGCGGCGCGGCAGGAAGCGTGTACCGCACGCTGGTGCTGACCAACGTTTCTTCCGATGCCTGCACGCTGGCAGCCGGTTTTCCCGGAGTCTCCTATATTGATGCCTCGGGCGAGCAGATTGGCGCGGCCGCTGTTCGATCTGGTGCCGGCCCGGCTGCAGGCGAGTCGTTTGTGCTGGAATCGGGCCAGTCGGTTGCGGCTGAGCTGAAGGAAACACGGGCCGAGAATTATGGTCAGGAGTGTGAATCCCACCAGGCAACAGAGCTCATGGTTTACCCTCCGGAAGATCTTGAATCGCTGCGGATTGAGCATGCGGTTCTCGCTTGCGAAAATCCCAACGTGGAGCTGATGAGCATCGGTGCCCTACAGAAGCGCTGACCAAGCGCTCCCGGCCACGCTGAAACCTTCCCGGCCTGGGCGCGTCGAGAGAATGTGGCGGGAGAATGTGGCGGGAGATCAAGCCCCTGCCGGGGTTGCTGAGGCCGTTTCCGGCCCATTGTTCCTCCACAGATGAGTTGGCGGGATAGGTTGTCCACAAAAGAGACTTACCGCCGGCAGGGGATGCCTTTGCTCGGAATAATTGACCCATGGAAACAATCATTCAAACGGAGGTACCGGCCGAGCAGGCCAATTCTGTTGATTGTCTCCCTCCGGCTGATTTTTTGGAGTCCGTGGCAGATGCGCTGAAGGCTTTACGCCTCCTGCGCCGTGACTCCGTACATGCGAGCGCCTTGATGAGCACGGGTCAGGCAGCGCAATTGGCCGCTGAGGTGGAAGCTGCCTCCCGTACCGTGGAGTATCTGCAGGTTGTTTGCGCCGGAGCGCTGGAAACACACCGTGTAGCTGAGACCTTCGGAGCCACTTCCGTAGCGGTTCAGGGCGACGCGGTCAGAATCGCCCCGGGACCGGAGGCAGCATCCGGGCCAGAGGCGGAATCCGGGCCCGGACCCGAAACGGCCGCCTGGAACAACACGTGGGCTGCTGCCGGTTCGCTTGACGCTAAGTCGCCTGAATCCTCTGCACCCTCTGCCTCCTCTGCGCCCTCTGTATCCTCTGCACAGCGGACAGCCGCCAAGGTCCAGGCTGAGTTTCGCACAACCGCTGACTACATGCGTGCTCGATTGCGCATCAGCCGTGGAGAAGCCCAGCGGCGCCTGAAACTGGCTTCCGTACTGCTGCCGGCTTCCGGCGGCAGCGGACAGTCCGCGCCCGCCGCCCTGTCTGTTCTCGCGGGAGCTGCTGCTGCCGGGGAGATCTCATCCGTGGCCGCGCTCATTATTGCCGAGGCCGTGGATCAGGTCGCGCAGCGAAGCGGCTCCGAGACCGCGGAAGCCATGGAAAACAACTTGGCCTCCATCGCGAGCCGGCACGACACTGACTTTCTCGTCCGGACTGCCCGCCGCTGGGTTTTGCTGGCGAATCAGGACGGGGCCGAACCCTCGGGTGAGGAATTGCGCCGCTTCCAAGGCGTGTTCTCCGGTCGTAAAAAGAACGGACTGAACCATCTCAGCATCTACTGCACCGCTGAGCAGCACGAGACGTTACTGACGGTGATGAATGCTGCAGCCGGCCCCCAGACATCAAATGCCGCCCCATCGGTAGCCTTCGGTGGCGGGTTCGGGGAAACGGGGCCGGGGTTTACTCAGCATGCCGACGGCAGCCCGCCTGACGAGGGTACTTCATCCCGACTTGATCGGCGTACCCGCCCACAGCGGCTCCTTAGCGGGTTGGTGGAGGCTGCCAAGGGGGCACTGGCCGGCGGCGGCGTTCCTGCCAGCGGCGGGCTGCGGCCCCAGATCATGGTGACTATTGATGCCGAGTCGCTCTTGAAGGATTTCAATTTTGGGTCCATCGTCAAGGATTTGGACTCCCCGGAAAACCGGAGCACGGGCCAGCAAATCCCGCTGCGGGACCACAAGCCGGAAGCAGCAAACCCCGGATCCTTTGCGTTTACCGGACCGGTGCCGGCAGCCATCGTCCGCAAACTTGCCTGTGATGCGGAGATGCTGCCGGTTGTGCTCTCTGGCAGGGGCCGGATCCTGGATGTTGGACGAGCTCAGCGCCTGTTCCCGCCGCATCTGCGCAAGGCACTGCACGCCAGGGACGGAGGATGCGCGTTCCCCGGGTGCAGCATTCCCGGCCCGTGGACCGAAGCTCATCACATTCAGTACTGGAACCGCGGCGGACCAACGTCCACGGACAACGGTGTCCTGCTGTGCTCACACCACCACCATGAGGTCCACAAGGAAAACTGGGAGATCAGGCTGACGTCCGGGGTGCCTTGGTTTGTTCCGCCACCCTACGTAGACCCGGACCGGGTGCCTCTACGCAACACGTACTTTCGGGCGGCTCCGTCGGCACACGCTGCTGGGTAAGGACAGGGAAATCACCAGCACCGTTTCAGTGCAGAGGAAGATGCTCCTGTGAACCTGCCCCGGGAAACGTGCAGGACGCCGTGCCAGCGCCTCAGGATTCGGCCTGCAGCCAAACCTCCCCCACGCAGTCCAAAAGTGTCAGGGCTGTGCGGAACAATGGTGACCATGACATCGGGAGCTTCGGTGCTGCAGAAGTTCACCCCCGCCACCAGGGAGTGGTTCGAGGGTGCTTTTGCCGCGCCGACACCTGCCCAAATCGGGGCATGGGACACCATTTCGGAGGGTGCCAACGCTTTGGTGGTGGCACCGACGGGGTCAGGCAAAACGCTGGCCGCCTTCCTATGGGCCCTGGACAGCTTCATCGCGTCGGCCGCTGCAGGAGAGTCCGCCGGCAGTCAGCCCGGAAGCCCCAACGACGCCGGTTCCGGTGCCGGTTCCAACAACGGTTCAGCGGGCGGAACCCTCCTGAAAACCGCCGCAACGGCGGCGCCCGCCGGCAAAACGTCCGGACGGACAAGGAACACAGCCCCTAAACGCAAGACCAAGGTGCTGTACATTTCGCCCCTGAAAGCCCTTGGCGTCGACGTCGAGCGGAACCTGCGTTCTCCCCTTATTGGCATCACGCAAACAGCCAAACGGCTGGGCCTTCCCTCCCCCTCCATCACGGTTGGCGTCCGCTCGGGAGACACTCCCCAGAATGAGCGGCGTGCCCTCCTGACACGTCCACCGGATATCCTCATCACGACACCGGAATCACTGTTCCTCATGCTCACCTCCCGTGCCCGGGAGACCCTGGCCGAAGTGGACACCGTGATTGTCGACGAAGTCCACGCTGTTGCCGGCACCAAACGCGGTGCGCATCTTGCGGTGACTCTGGCCCGCCTGGATGCGATGCTCCCCAAACCGGTCCAGCGCATTGGATTGTCCGCAACTGTGGAGCCGCACGAGACGGTGGCCAGGTTCCTGGGCGGAAATGCTCCCGTGCAGATTGTGGCCCCGGCCGCTAAGAAATCCTGGAACCTTACGGTTACCGTTCCGGTCGAGGACATGTCTGACTTGGGCGGAGCGCCCGCCGTCGAGGACACGGTGGAAGGCGGTTACGCACCCCAGGCGAGCATCTGGCCGCATGTGGAAGAGAAGATCGTTGACCTTATCGAGACGAACCGCTCCACCATCGTGTTCGCCAATTCGCGCCGGCTGGCGGAAAGGCTGACCGCCCGGCTAAATGAAATCCATGCCTATCGGCAGGAAGCGGCCGCCCTGTCCCTCTCGGCGGCGGCAACCGGAACCGAAAGCCCAGCGGCCGGGGCACCGGGTTTGCCAGCCGGCGGGGCAGACGCGGTCCTGCCCACGGCGCGTCCTCCTGCTCAGCTCATGGCTCAGGCCGGTGTTTCCATCCGCTACCGCGAACCGGACCAGGCAGCCATTGATGACGACAACCCGGTTCTGGCCCGGGCGCACCACGGCTCGGTATCCAAGGACCAGCGCGCCCTCATCGAGGATGATCTAAAATCCGGACGGCTGCGCTGCGTGGTGGCCACCAGTTCCCTGGAACTGGGCATTGACATGGGCGCCGTGGACTTGGTCGTCCAGGTTGAGTCTCCCCCCTCCGTCGCCAGCGGACTGCAGCGCGTGGGCCGGGCGGGACACCAGGTCGGTGAAACCTCCCAGGGCGTCATGTTCCCCAAGCACCGCGGCGACCTGCTGAACACGGCAGTGGTGGCCGAACGGATGCTGACCGGACAGATCGAACCTCTGTACATTCCCGCGAACCCCCTCGACATCCTTGCCCAGCAGACCGTGGCCGCGTGCGCGCTCGGCTCCATCGATGTGGAGGAATGGTTCGACGTCGTCCGCCGGTCCGCCCCCTTCGCGGGCCTGCCGCGCTCGGCCTTTGACGCCACATTGGATCTGCTGGCGGGACGCTACCCGTCCGACGAATTCGCCGAACTGCGCCCGCGTATTATCTGGGACCGCACGGAGGGGACCATCACGGGACGCCCGGGCGCGCAGCGGCTGGCCGTGACCTCCGGCGGCACTATTCCGGACCGTGGCCTGTTCGGCGTGTATTTGGTCGGTGATTCGGAAGGCAAGAACAGCCGCCGCGTCGGTGAACTCGATGAAGAAATGGTCTACGAGTCGCGGGTGGGCGATGTTTTTGCGCTCGGCGCCACGAGCTGGCGGATCGAGGACATCACTCACGACCGGGTTCTAGTTTCACCGGCGTTCGGGCAGCCCGGAAAGCTGCCGTTCTGGCGGGGGGATTCGCTCGGGAGGCCGGTGGAACTGGGCCGTGCCCTCGGTGCCTTTGTCCGCGAAATGTCCGGCAACGACGACGAAACCGCCGCAAAGCGTCTGGCCGCCGTCGGTCTCGATGCCTGGGCCGCCGGAAACCTGATGACATATCTGCGCGAACAACAGCAGGCCACAGATGTTGTTCCCAATGACCGGTCGCTGGTGGTGGAGCGCTTCCACGACGAGCTCGGCGACTGGCGGGTGGTCCTGCACAGCCCCTACGGCATGCCGGTACACGCTCCCTGGGCCCTCGCCGTCGGCGCCCGGCTGCATCAGCGCTATGGGCTAGACGGATCGGCCATGGCCTCTGATGACGGCATAGTACTGCGGGTTCCCCTGATGGAAGATGAACCGCCGGGGGCCGAATTGTTCATTTTCGAACCCGATGAGCTCGACTCCATCGTGACCGCAGAAGTGGGCGGATCGGCGCTGTTCGCGTCGCGGTTCCGTGAATGCGCTGCTCGTGCTCTGCTGCTGCCGCGCCAGAATCCCGGAAAACGCACTCCTTTGTGGCAGCAGCGACAGAGGTCCGCGCAGCTGCTGGACGTCGCTAAAAAGTACCCCACCTTTCCCATCGTGCTGGAAACGGTGCGTGAGTGTCTGCAGGATGTCTACGATCTGCCGGCGCTGAAGGACATAGCCGGCGGCATTGAGCGCCGCGAAATCCGGTTGGTGGAAACCACCACCCCCTCGCCCTCACCTTTCGCGCGTTCGCTGCTCTTCGGCTATGTAGGGGCTTTCCTCTACGAAGGAGATTCTCCGCTGGCCGAGCGCCGGGCAGCCGCTCTGTCTCTGGACCCCACCCTGCTCAATGAGCTGCTGGGCCGGGCAGAACTGCGCGAACTGCTGGATGCGCGCATCATTGCGCAGATTGAACGCGAGCTGCAGCGGCTGGCCGACGACCGCCGGGTGAGGGGTGTTGAAGGCGTTGCCGACTTGCTGCGACTTCTGGGACCGCTGACCGCTCCGGAGGTCGCGGCCCGGTTGCAGCCCCCGGACGCCGAGCATGGACCAGATCCGGCCGCTGCGCAGGACAGGTCTGGCGACGACGCCGCAGCAGCCACAGCAACCACTGCCGCACCCGCGGCGGCTGAGTATGCCGGCGAGCTGCTCGATCAGTTGGTCCGGTCCAACCGCGCACTGAAGGTGGGCGTCGCAGGAGCGCAGCGTTACGCCGCCATTGAGGATGCTGCCCGTCTGCGTGATGCCCTGGGTGTGCCCCTGCCCATGGGTGTTCCGCTGGCGTTCATCGAACCGGTGGCTGATCCGCTGGGCGACCTGGTGGGCCGCTACGCGCGCACGCACGGGCCTTTTACCGCCGCTGAAGCTGCCTCGCGGCTGGGACTTGGCGTCGCCGTCGTCACCACCACTCTGCAGCGGCTCGCCGGTGAAGGGCGCGTTATTGAAGGCGAGTTCCGCCCGGCGGAAACTCAGATCCTGGACGCTGCGGCAGGAGTGGACAGCACTCCGGGCGCAGTAATCACGGTTCCCGGCTCGCACGGAGGCACTGAATGGTGCGACGTCGAAGTCCTGCGCCGCCTGCGCCGGCGTTCCCTCGCCGCGCTGCGCTCCGAGGTGGAACCGGTGGATCCGGCGACGTACGCACGATTCCTTCCCGTCTGGCAGAACGTGGGCTCGTCACTGCGCGGGCTTGACGGTGTTGCCACCGTGATCGACCAGCTCTCCGGTGTGCCCATCCCCGCTTCCGCCTGGGAACCACTCATCCTCGGCTCCCGGGTCCGGAACTACGCTCCGTCCATGCTGGACGAGCTCACGGCTACGGGAGAGGTCCTCTGGTCGGGAACGGGTTCCCTGCCCGGCAACGACGGCTGGGTTTCCCTGCACCTGGCAGAAAACGCTCCCCTGACACTGAATCCGGCGCCGGATTTTGATCCTTCCGAGCTGCAGTTGCAGCTGCTGGAACTGCTCTCCGGCGGCGGTGCGTACTTCTTCCGCCAGCTGGGCGATGCGCTGGCGGCGAAGGGCACCGAGGCGTCCGATACAAACGTCATTAGCGCGTTGTGGGACCTTGTCTGGTCCGGGCGGATCAGCAATGACACCTTCACCCCGGTTCGTTCTCTACTCTCCGGAGGAAAGACCGCGCACAAGCAGCGGGCCACAACACCCCGCGCCCGCACCGCACGGCTGGGCAGGCTGGGACGCGCACCGGGAGCATCCCTCACCGGAAGCTCAATGCGTCTGGCCGGCGGCAACCAGCAGGCCGCTCTCCGTAATGCCCCTCCGTTGGTGGCAGGACGCTGGAGCCTGCTTCCCGCTGTGGAACAGGACACCACCATTTCCGCCCATGCCACGGCCGAACTGCTGCTGGACCGCTACGGCGTGGTGACCCGAGGTTCAGTCGCCAGCGAAGGAACCCCGGGCGGCTTCGCCCTGCTGTACCGGGTGCTCGCCCGGCTTGAAGAAATGGGCCGGTGCCGGCGCGGTTACTTCATTGAGCAGCTCGGTGCGGCACAGTTTGCCGTTCCCGCCACAGTGGACCGTCTGCGTTCATTCTCGGAAGACTCGCAGCTGCGCAAAGCGGAGCCAACGGCAGTGGCCCTTGCCGCAACGGACCCGGCGAATCCGTTCGGGGCAGCGCTCCCGTGGCCCACGCTCGACGGCGGCCACCGGCCCGGGCGGAAGGCGGGAGCCCTTGTGGTGCTGGTGGACGGAAACCTTGCCCTCTACGCCGAGCGGGGCGGGAAGACACTGCTCACGTTCACCGATGATCTTGCTGAGCTGGAGCTTTCCGCAGCGGCATTAGTGGACATTATCCGCCGGGGGGCCGCGGAAAAGATGGCAATAGAAAAGGTCAACGGCCAGGAAATCCTGGACACTGACGCTGCCCGAGCCCTGATATCCGCTGGGTTTTACACCACGCCCAAGGGGTTGCGGTACCGTGCCTGAGGGCGACACTGTCTGGAGGGCTGCACGGGAGCTGAACGCCGCACTTGCCGGCCAGACCCTCACCAAGTGCGACATCCGGGTGCCCCGGTTTGCTACCACTGACTTCACCGGCCACACCGTCACCGAGGTTGTGTCCCGGGGCAAGCACCTGCTGATTCGGGTGGGTGATACAGAGAGCGGCTGGATCCTCCATTCACACCTCAAAATGGAAGGCTTGTGGCACGTTTACGACCGCGGGCAGCGCTGGCGGCGGCCGGCGTTCAAGGCACGCTGCGTCCTGGAAACTTCCCGGAAGCAGGTGGTCGGCTTTGACCTTGGGTTCCTCCGCGTCCTTCCGCGTTCCGAGGAGGACGATGCGGTCGGTTACCTTGGCCCGGATCTGCTCGGCCGGGACTGGGATGCATCGGAGGCGCTAAAACGCATCCAATCCGTTCCCGAGAGGCCCATCGGGCTGGCCCTGCTGGACCAGCGCAACCTAGCTGGAATCGGCAACGTTTACCGATGCGAGATTTGCTTCCTGGCCGGAGTGCATCCGTTGACGCCGGTGCGGGAGGTGACGAATCTGCCCCGGATGATCGACCTGTCCAAGCGGTTGCTTGAAGCCAATAAAACGCGAAGCCGCAGAATCACCACGGGGAACATGGGTGGCGATCCGCTCTGGGTCTACAACCGGGAGACCCGCGGCTGCCTCCGCTGCGGAACAAAGGTGATGCACCAACTTGTTGGGGACAATGCCCTGGAACTGAGGGATCTTTACTACTGTCCGCAGTGCCAGCCCGCCTCACAGTAAGCGGGGCAGGAGCTTACCCCGGGCTGCGGCCCACATGGCCGGGCCGATCTCAATATGCCGGGGCTTATCCTCGGCAATTTGTTGCCGAGGATAAGAGCATCTCTGCCGCAGGTGTGTCTCTGCATAGCATTTGAGTCTTTAAGGCTGTGTGTCTTCTCGGCAAGGTGGTTGCTGCGGGCCGCTAGAATAGGCGGCATGTGCCCACCCACCGTCTCAGGAGTCGCCAGCTACTGGTACCCGGGCGCGCCGGGACAGAAGCCCGCGAAGGCTACGCTCGAAGCGCTGAGGGATTATCGCGCTGCGGAGCTGGAAATGCGCAGTCGGATCCGCGACCACATGAATATCAACGAGAAGGACATGCTGGCGCTGCGTCATGTGATGCACGCTCATCAGCATGGAAACCCTCTGGGCCCAACAGACCTGAGCCGTCTGCTTTCAATTTCCACCGCTTCCACCACCGCACTAATCGACCGCCTGGTCAGCAGCGGACATGTCCAAAGACAGCTTCATCCCACCGACCGTCGGGCGCTGAAACTGATTCCGACAGACAAATCGAACGCCGAACTCCACGAGACTCTGGGCAGGCTCCACGAGCGAATGATGGAGGTCGCCTCGTCCCTTAGCCCTGAGGAAGCCGAGGTAGTGACCCGTTTTCTTCATCTGCTACGAGAAACGGTGGAGAAAGAGCCAGCAGTGCCGCAGCAGGGTCCACCGTTGGCCGGGCCGTCCTGACCCTCGCGTTCCCCTCCCCCTGTCCGTTGGTCCTCCACGACCTCGGTACTCTGGAAGGGTGATGCAATCTCCTCTTCCCGTACGCAACGGCGTGAACGCAACCCGCCTTCGGCTGCCGGTTGAAGGACCCTGGGAGACAGCCATGGACTACGTCCTGTCCCGGTTTGGCCACGTCGATCCGGAGGGGATCGTGGATAGGTTCGCGCGGGGCGAGGTGGTTGGGCTGGGAGGCACTCCCCTGACCCAGAAAACTCCCCTTCACGAGCACACCTTCATCTGGTACTACCGGGAATTGCCCCCGGAGCAGCGGCTACCGGTGGAAATCAACATCCTCCACCAGGACGAAAACCTGCTCGTCGTCGACAAACCCCATTTCCTGCCCACCACGCCCGGCGGCATGTATGTGGCCGAATCGGCGCTAGTCCGTCTGCGGGTGCAGCTGGAGAATCCCGACCTGATTCCGATGCACCGCCTGGACCGGATGACCGCCGGAGTGCTGCTGTTTTCCACCAACCCGCAAACCCGCGGCACGTATCAGACGCTGTTTGAAAAGCGCCGCATCACCAAGGAATACGAGGCCGTTGCCCCCGTTCGCAGCGATCTGGAGCTCCCCCGGATTGTCCGCAGCCGCATGATCAAGTCCCGGACCTACCTGCTGGCGCAGGAGGTGGAGGGGGAACCGAATGCGGAAACCCGTGTTGAGCTTCTGGAAGAGCACGACGGCGTGGGCCGCTACCGCCTCCAGCCCCACACCGGCAAAACACACCAGCTGCGGGTACACATGGCATCGCTGGGAATCGGCATCCTGAACGATTCCTTCTATCCCGAGTTGCTGCCGCAGGCACCGGACGACTATGACCGTCCGCTGCAGCTGCTCGCTCGATCCGTGGAATTTGTTGACCCTTTGACCAGGCAGCCTGTTCACTACCGCAGCGGCCTCTCCCTGGCCTTCGCCCCCGGGGTATAGCCGGGCAGCGGCAACGTCCTCCAGGAGCAGCAGGCCCGGCAGCAGCGGGGCCAACTGAGCCGAGCCAACTGAAGCGAGGTCAACGGAAGCGGGGTCGACTGAGCGCGACTCAACTGGGGGCAAGGTCAATTAGGGGCAAGGTCAATTAGGGCGATTAACCTATGCCGTTTAGCTTTGTCAATGGGTAGGGTGGTTGAAACGTCCGGGGCAGCGGCTTCGGATACGCTCCGGCAGGGGAAGGACCCTGATGATTCCGCCGTCGAAACCATCTGATACCCAATGCCGGCCCGAATCGGCCGAATCAGGTCCAGAGACCAGGCCCGAGTCTGGACCCGGCGGGCCGGACTCCGTCGTAGACGAACGCCCGGGTTCAGAGTCCGCCGGCTCCGAAATTGCCCAAAACGCGGTCAAGAGTCAGCTGAAATTCCGGTGGCTCCAAGACAATGAGATACCTGTTGATCTGATCCGCCGTAGCGCGGTTTCAGTGGCAGCCGCAGCGGCTGCAGGGATCACGATTGTCCAGTCGCGTGCCGACGGCGCCTTCGTGGACCGTGGTTCTGATGCAATTCTCGGCTCCGCCGGTTCACTTTTAGCGCCGTCCGCCCTGATGTGGTGGTTGTGGGTGCCGGCGATGGCAGGATGGCTGGGATATGCCCTTTACCAATGGCTTCCCCGACAGCGTTCAAATCCACGACACGAACGTTTCGGCTGGCTCATACTCGCGTCCCAGATCTTGGCCTTCGCTTGGTTGCTGACAGTCGCCTCGGGGAGCAGCGGTGTGCTCCTGGCCGTCGCGGCAGCCCAAATTACTGTGGGCCTGGTGGCCGTTCACAGCATGAATCTTCGCCCGCCGTCGTCCAGTATGGAAGGAATCCTGACTGACGTACCCCTCGGACTTTCACTGGCCGCAGGCGTTCTTTCCCTGGTGACCATCATCGGTTTCCTCCTCACCAGATCGGAAGCGGATCTTGCCGGCTGGGGCGGCACCGTGTGGGCACTGGTTGGTCTTATTACGGTCATGGTGGGAACTACCATGATCTGCATGACTGACCGCGGACACCTGTCGGTGGCGTTGGCCATCGTCTGGGGGCTGTGCTGCGTGGCCGTCGAACGGTTAACCGGGGCTCCGGACTCCATCGGCATCGGGGTGGGGGCAGCGGTGGCCGCCTTCCTGGTCCTGGTATCCGCAGGATCCCGCCGACACCAGGTGGATCATGAACGCCGACGCAACGAGCGGAGAAACGGCGGGCGCAGCCAACCGGACCCCGCTGAGCTGGCCAGCGCGTAGGGGCCCCCGGGAATCGCCTAACGCTGAGGAATACCGCGGCAGCTGCGGTGGTTGCCGCCGGGTATGAAGATCATCGCAGTGGAGAAGTTCGGCGGTCCCGAGGCCCTTGCCGTACTGGATGTTCCCGACCCCCACGCAGGGAAGGGCGAAGTGCGCATCCGGGTCATGGCCGCGGCCGTGAGTCCAACCGATACCGTCCTTCGCGCCGGAGGACAGGGCAAGGGATCCCTCAAACTCCCCGCCGTCCCGGGCATGGATGCTGCGGGGATTATCGACGAGGCGGATGAGTCCACCGGCTGGCGGGTGGGAGACAGGGTCATGGCCATCGCTCTGCCCCTGGGTGAGCATCAGGGCGCCTACAAGGAGTATCTGGTGGCCCCTGCAGGTTCTCTGGCCCATATCCCCGCCGGGATGGATTTCGCAGAAGCATCAACGCTGCCTATGAACGGGCTGACGGCCGTTCAGACACTGGAAAAGCTGAACCTGCAGCCGGGCCAGTCGCTGGCCGTGATGGGAGCCGCCGGCACCTTGGGTAATTACCTCGTGCAGCTGGCCAAACATGCGGGCCTGGTGGTCGTAGCGGACGCCGCGGAAAAGGACCGTGCGCTGGTCACGGGGCTGGGCCCGGACTACATCGTGGAACGGGGCCACAACGTCGCTGAGCGGATCCGGGAGTTTTTCCCGGCCGGAGTGGACGCCCTTGCCGACGCCGCTGTCATGAATGAAAGAGCTGTACCGGCAGTAAAGAACGACGGCGGTTTTGCCACCTATCGCTGGTGGCAGCAGGATCCCGGAAGGGGTATAACGGTGCATCCGATCGCGGTGCGGGACGAATATCTCTCCGGCGCAAAGCTGGATGCGCTGCGGCGCCTCGTCGAGGAGGGAACGTTGACGCTGCGTGTTGCGGACCGGATACCGGCGGAAAAAGCACAGGAAGCCCACCGCAGGCTGGAGGCCGGCGGAGTACGCGGCCGGCTGGTGCTGGTCTTCTAGCCGGGACGGGTGGTTCCGGCCGGATAAATCGTCGCCGAGGTCAGCCGGCGGCTGGCCGACCGACCTCGCTGCGAGCCGGAGCCCACGTTCTTAGAGCGGAACCCATCTACCCCGCTGCCGCCGGAGGACCCGCAGCCGCTCCGCTTCAGCAATGTCCTCCACGGCATGGCGCATATTTGCTGCAGCCCGCAACGCCTGGGAGTTTTCCAGCGACCATTCGTTGTCCGGAACCATGAACCGCAGTGTGATCCGCGGAATCCCGGAGACTACGTCCAGCTGGTTGGCTTCGACGTGATGGCTGGCAGCCAACGCGGCAACAGCTGTGTCCATCACGGCTTCGGGCACCGTTCCGGGCTTCAGCCCCGTGATGTTCAGCTGGGCTCGAAAAGAAGGCATGAGAACAGGTTAGACGGTCCCAGTGACTCTTCCCGCCACAGCTTTCAGGTCGGTGGCTACTGAAGTCCTGCGCTCTGTGCGGCTAGAGCCCGCGCTCTTCCGGGTCGAAATCCGCTAGGGGATCTCCGCCCAGATGAGCCGGATCGTCGCTGGCGTCTTCTTCATCCGCCGCAGTGGGGTCGTCGAAGTCAACGTCGTTCGCCGCCTCCCCGATAGTCGGTACCTCAGGCGGGATTTGGGAGTCACCCGCTTCATAGCGCTCTTCCGCCGTTTCGTCCCTCAGCGTCTGGTCAGAAAGAGTTCCGGGTTCGCCCATAAGCGGCTCTTCATTGACCAGCGGGTCCTCCTGCCAGCGCTCCGGGTTGTCCTCCGCTGCTCCCGGGTAACCCAGGCCTTCCGGGTCGAGGAATTCATCGACGCTGCTCAGGTCATCAGCGTCGGTCAAGTCATTCAGCGGTATTTCTGAGACTTCATCCGGAGTCACAACATCTGCAACATCGGCCAACACGGGGTCATCGCCCAGCTCCGGGTCGGGAATGCTCTGCTCGTCCATCTACTCTGCCTTTCCGTTTGCGTCTGCTGCCGAGGCTCCGGTTGGGACCGAAAATCGGCAGATCCTCATTAGTAAGCCTACTGATGTTGCACGTTGAGCACCACCCGGGTCATCGGCAGGGAACAACCGGAGGTGGCACAGGGCGGAAATACTAGCGAATTTTCGCGACATGTCGGATGCCGAACCAATTACGTCATATTAGTTTGACGTAAAGGTAAGCCTAAGTAAGGCTTACCTCAGTTACCAATATGAAATATAACGAGGGAGTCGCAGTGACCTTGCTGCACCACACAGACGCGCACCCCGGCTTGGCATCGCAGGTCGAACAGGAGATGGCGGCCACCGGCCAGCTGCTCACGGCACGGACCGCCGAACGCTACGCCGCCGACGTCGTCCAGGGCGTGAATCTTGTTGCCGAAACTATCGCGGGAACGGCCAAACCTTTTTCGGGGGCCACTCCGGCTCAGCTGGCACCGGTGGTGGATGCCATCGACCTCCAGGCGCCGCTGCCAACCTTGGCAGCGGCGCTGGAGGAACTTGCCGGGGTGTATTTGAAGGATGCCGTCTATTTCCACGACACCAAATACGCGGCGCACCTGAACTGTCCGGTGGTGATCCCGGCACTCGTCGGGGAAGCGATTCTATCCGCGGTCAATTCCTCTTTGGACACGTGGGACCAAAGCGCCGGAGCAACCCTGATCGAGCGGCGGCTGATTCGATGGACGGCGGATAGGCTGGGGCTGGGCGGCCGTGCCGATGGAGTGTTTACCAGCGGCGGAACCGCATCCAATCTTCAGGGCCTCCTGATCGCCCGCAATCACGCAGTGGCCAAGCTGCGCCTGGATCCGCGATGCGAAGGTCAACGCCTGCCGGCTCTCCTGGACGGCCTGCGTATCTTCACATCCGAGGCAAGCCACTTCAGCATTGCCAAGTCGGCCTCGCTTCTGGGCCTGGGGTACGACGCCGTTGTGCCGGTGCCCTGCGATTCGCTCCGCCGCATGGATCCGGAGGCCCTGCGGACGGCACTGGACATCAGCAGTGCGCGCGGCGAAACACCCATGGCCATCGTGGCCACCGCTGGCACTACGGACTTTGGCAGCATTGATCCACTGCCGGCTGCCGCTGCCCTCGCCCGTGAACATGACACCTGGCTGCACGTAGACGCGGCTTACGGGGGCGGGCTCATCACCTCGATGCGGCACCGCCACCTGCTCACGGGGGTCGGCGCCGCAGATTCGGTCACCGTGGACTATCACAAGACATTCTTCCAGCCGGTCTCCTCCAGTGCCCTGCTGGTGCGCGACGCCGCGATGCTGGGGCACGTCACCTACTACGCGGACTATCTCAATCCGGAAAGCGCCGCCCGGGAGCTGATCCCAAATCAGGTCGATAAGAGCCTCCAGACGACGCGGCGGTTTGACGCGCTGAAGCTGTGGCTCACCCTGCGACTGATGGGTGCCGACGGAATTGGTCTCCTCCTGGACGCCGTCGTGGACCTGGCTGCCGATGTTTCCGGCATGCTGGCCGATGATCCTGATTTTGACCTCGCAGCCCCGGCGCAGCTCAGCACCTTGGTGTTCCGCTACCGCCCGGCGGGAATCGACGAAGCAACAGCAGATGCCCTCAACCAGCACATCCGCAAAGCACTCTTCGCCTCCGGCGAGGCGGTGGTGGCAGGAACAAAACTGGCCGAACACCACTATCTGAAGTTCACCCTGCTCAATGCAGAGACCACTCTGGCGGACATCATGGAGATCCTCGCGCTGATACGCGCGGCCGGAGCAAACTATCTGGCGGGTAAGGCCACTGTGGCCGGGGTGGCCCGATGAGCCCCGCAGCAGACATGACGCACGTTCACGACGCAGTAGGCATCGGCGTCGGCCCCTTCAATCTGGGGCTGGCCGCCCTCACCGATCCGATCGCCGACCTGGATCTGGTGTTCGTTGACGCGCGGCCCGGCTTCGACTGGCATCCGGGGATGATGCTGGACACCGCCCACCTCCAGGTTCCGTTTATGGCGGATCTGGTGACGCTGGCGGATCCGATGTCGCCGTATTCGTTCCTGAACTTTCTGAAGCAGACCGGGCGCATCTACCGCTTTTACATCCGGGAGAACTTCTACCCGCTGCGGGCCGAATTCAATGCCTACTGCCAGTGGGTCGCTGATGCACTGCCCAACGTGCACTTCGGCGAGCGTGTGAAGGACGTCCGGTACAACGACGGCGTGTACTCAGTGCATACTGTTGGCCCGCAGGGACGGAAGGTCCACCGCGGACGCCGGTTGGTCCTGGGAACCGGCACCCAGCCGCATGTCCCCGAAGCGGCGCGCACCATCACCGGAGCGGGCGGCCTGGTACTGCACAACGCCGATTATCTGGACCGAAAAACCGAATTGCAGGCACGGTCCAGCATCACGGTGGTTGGCAGCGGCCAGAGCGCCGCTGAGATCTATTTAGATCTGCTGCAGGATCTGCCCTCCCGCGGCTACGAGTTGAACTGGGTCACCCGTTCGGGGCGCTTCTTCCCGTTGGAATACACCAAGCTGACCCTGGAAATGACGTCTCCGGAATACGTGGACTACTTCCACGACTTGCCGGAAGCGACCCGTGACCGGCTCGTGGCCACCCAGAAGAACCTCTACAAGGGCATCGATTCAGACCTCATCAATGACATCTATGACGCCCTATATGCCCTCAGCCTTGACGGAGAGCCCCGCACCCGGCTCCTCACCCACATGGAGCTCCTCGACGCCCGGTACCACCCGGAGACGGACAGCCACACCCTCAGGCTGCACCACGGCGAACAGGACCGCGGGCACCTGCTGGAGACCGACGCCGTCGTCCTGGGCACCGGCTATGCCTACCGTGAACCGGAGTTCCTGGCCGGGATCAGCGGGCGCGTCCGGCGGGATGCCGCCGGACGGTTCGATGTTGACCGGAACTACGGAATCGGCACCACGCCGGGAGAGATCTTCGTCCAGAACGCCGAACTGCACACCCACGGCTTCGTCAGCCCGGACCTCGGGATGGCCGCCTACCGAAATTCGGTGATCATTGCGCAGATGCTCGGACGGGAGCACTATCCGGTGGAGCGCAGCATCGCCTTCCAGGAGTTCGGCGTTCCGGCACCTGAAGCTGCCGGCGTTCGGGCGTCCGAGCCCCCCGGTGCCCCCGCCCTCACCCCCGCGCGTGCGGAGGCGAGCGTATGAACTTCACGATTGTGCCGGTCGACGCCGATCGCGACGCAGCCCTGCTGCATGACTGGATGCGCCGGGACTACGCCCGGTTTTGGGGCATGCTCGATGCGCCGCAGGACGCGGTGCTGGCCGAATACATCCGTATTGCCGAAGATCCCCACCATCACGCGTGGCTGGGACTGGACGACGGATCGCCCGCGTTCCTGATGGAGTCCTATGCGCCCGCGCATTCTCCGCTGTCCGGCCACTATGCGGTGCAGCCCGGAGACACGGGGATGCATCTTTTGGCGGGCCCGGCGGAACGCCCACGCCCCGGCTTCACCACGCAGGTGTTCCGGTCCGTCATGGACTTCCTCTTCACCCATGAACGCACGCAGCGAATCGTGGTGGAACCGGATGTGCGCAATGCCAAGATCGCGGCCCTGAACGCCCGGATGGGTTTTGTGCCCGCGGGAACCATTTCCCTTCCGGACAAGGAAGCCCTGCTGAGTTTTTGCACCAGGGAGGATTACCACCGCGCACTTCGGGGCCTAAATACTCCGGGTTCCGCCTTAGCTCCCGCACCCCCTACCGATCGCCTGACCGCTTCCGACGCCCCAACCATCCCCGCCACCGCACCAGGAGCAGCCCAGTGACCACCACCCTTCCCGACACAACTACCGTCGACCCTGCCGCGGCCCGCACCGGATCCCCCACCACAGCCCCGGAATTATCGCCCGCTTCCCCCACCACAGCCACAGCACACCTGACCCCGGAGCGCTGGGACACAGCGAACCGGCACTTGATCCGCAAGGCCCTGGCCGAGTTTTCCCACGAACGGATCCTGCAGCCGGAACCGCTCAGCAGCTCCGGTTCCCCAGTGTCCACCTCCCGGGCCGACTCCAACGCCTACCGCCTGCTGTCCGACGACGGCGGTGCGGAGTACCGCTTCGACGCCCGGAAGCTCGCCCTGGACCATTGGTCCATTCCGACCCAGAGCATCCGCAGGTTTGCCGCCGGCCGTGAAACCGTCCTGGATGCCCTGGTATTCATCACGGAACTCTCGACCACTCTGGGGATCAACGAGCAGATGCTGCCGGTGTATCTGGAAGAAATCAGCAGCACCCTGGCCTCGCATGCCTTCAAAAACTCCCCCGGCGCGCCGACGTCGGACCTGCTCGCCCGGGGAATCACCGGCGGGCAGGATCCCGCTGCGGATTTCCAGGCCATGGAGAAGTCAATGACCGAAGGTCATCCCTGCTTCGTTGCCAACAACGGCCGGCTGGGCTTCGGCTCGGACGATTATCTGGCCTACGCACCGGAGGCCGGCACACCGGTTCAGCTGGAGTGGATCGCCGTCCGCCGCGACCGTGCTGTCTTCACCTCTCTCCCGGGCCTGGACTATCGGGCCCATCTGGAGAGCGAACTGGGCGCCGCCGTCATCGCCGGCTTTGATGCCCTGCTGACCAGGCGTGGAGCTGACGCCGCCACGTATCTGTACATGCCGGTACACCCGTGGCAGTGGACCAACAAACTGACCATCACGTTCGCTGCAGAGATTGCGCAGGGCCACCTCGTGCACCTGGGCAGCGGGGCTGACATCTATCAGGCGCAGCAGTCCATCCGCACCTTCTTCAACCGCGGGCACACGGGCCGCTGCTACGTAAAAACGGCGCTCTCCGTGGTGAATATGGGCTTTATGCGCGGTCTCTCCCCCGAATACATGCTGGCCACCCCCGCCATCAACGACTGGCTGGACGGATTGGTCCGGAAGGATGAGACACTCCAGCGCGCGGGCTTCAGCATTCTGCGCGAGAAGGCCGCCATCGGATACACGAACCGCTACTTTGAGGCCGGCGCACCCAAAGGGTCGCCGTACCGCAAGATGCTCTCGGCCCTTTGGCGGGAAAGCCCCATTACGCTGCTGGCCCCGGGCGAGCAGCTGGCAACCATGGCCTCGCTGCTGCATACCGACGCCGCCGGTCGTCCGCTCGCCTCGGCGCTGATCGAACAGTCAGGGCTAACCGCAAGGGCCTGGCTGGAGCAGTATCTGCAGGCGTACCTCGTGCCGCTACTGCACAGCTTCTACGCCTACGAACTGGCCTACATGCCGCACGGCGAGAACCTGATCATGGTCCTGAAGAACGGGACCGTGCAGCGGATGATCATGAAGGACATAGCTGAGGAAATAGTGGTCATGGGGAACCGGGCTCCCCTGCCGGACGAGTGCGGGCGGGTGCGCGTGCAGATTCCACAGGATGAAAAGGTCTTGTCCATCTTCACCGATGTGTTCGACTGCATCTTCCGGTTCCTCGCCGCACTGTTGGAGGAGGACGGGCAGCTGCCCGGCGAGCACTTCTGGGAAACCGTGGCCGCTGTGGTGCTGGGCTACCAGGACTCGCATCCGGAACTGGCTGGCGAGTTCGCATCCCATGACCTC
Organism: Arthrobacter sp. UYP6; assembly: GCF_040547315.1. NCBI lineage: Bacteria > Bacillati > Actinomycetota > Actinomycetes > Micrococcales > Micrococcaceae > Arthrobacter > Arthrobacter sp. UYP6. The sequence continues at coordinate 103,024 of NZ_JBEPPM010000009.1, read as the reverse complement.
TTCGCCCGGGACTTTCCGCTGTCCTGCCTGAACCGGTTGCAGCTGCGCAACAACCAGCAGATGCTGGACCTGAGCGATCCGTCCGGCGGACTGCAGTTCTCCGGCCGCCTGGACAATCCGCTGGCCCGGTTCCGGCGCTGACCATCGCTGGCCCGTGGCATGGGGCCGGGGCCATGGGGATACCCGCTGCCCCGGCCCCGTGCCAAACCGGCCCCCCGCCAAGAGACTAGTGAAGGGCCGAAATCCCGGTGATGTCCCGGCCCACTATGAGGGAATTAATCTCATAGGACCCCTCATACGTGTAGATGGCTTCAGCATCGGCAAAGACCTTGGCCATCCGATAGTCAGTCACGATGCCGTTGCCGCCTAGGATGCTGCGGCCCAGAGCCACGGTTTCACGCATCTTGGCGCTGGCATAGGACTTGGCCAGGGCAGCCTGCGCCATCCCGCCTCCGGACCCTTTACTCCCGGCAGCGGAATCCCTCCGGCTTGCCGCCGAGGGATAACCGCCCCGTTCCAGCTCGGCCACTCTGGCCAGCATCCCGGTGCTCGCCACCGCGTTGCCCAGCATCCGCACCAGCTGCTCGGTCACCAGCTGGAAGGACGCCAGTGGCCGGCCGAACTGCTTGCGTTCCACAGCGTAGGCGCGGGCAATGTCGACGGCGGCCAGCTGCGCACCGACCGCCTGCCAGCCCACCATGATGCGCGAGCCGCGCAGCAGATGCTTAATGTCCTCGAAGCTGTCGATTCCAGCCAACCGGTCTGCTTCAGAGACCCGCACGCCGGTGAGCGTAATGTCGGCATTCTGCACTGTGCGAAGCGCCGTCTTATTTTCGATCCGGGTGCGGCAGACGCCGGGCAGGGAGGCGTCCAGAAGGAATCCCCGGATCTTTCCGCTTTCCGGTTCACGGGCCCACAACAGCATGTAATCGCAGAACGTTCCGTTTCCGATCCAGCGTTTGCTGCCATTGAGAATCCACGAGTCACCGTCCCGGACGGCAGTGGTTTCCATGCCGCCGGCAACGTCTGAGCCGTGGTCCGGCTCGGTCAGGGCAAACGCCCCGGTGATCCGCAGGGCCAGCGCGTCGGCCAGCAGGCGGTTCTTCTGCTCATCGGAGCCGAAAGCGTGCAGCGCCTCCACAAAAAGGTCATGGTGAACCATGAAGAACGTAGCGATGGAGGTATCCGTGCGGGTCATTTCCGCTATCACCAGCCCGGCGAAGAGCGGGCTGTAGCCCTGCTGAACCGGCGTGGACAGCTCCAGTGCGGCCAGCTTGGGCAGCAGCTCGGCGGGAAAGTAGGCGTCCTGCCACCATTGGCTGGCGTAAGGGGCAACTTCCGCCGCCAGGAAGGCGCGCAGCTCGGTAAGTTTCTGTTTTTCGCGATCAGACAGCAGGTCTTCGAACGCGTAAAAGTCCGCGTCCGGAAGCACCTGCCCGGGCTCGGCCGGAAGGTCCTGTGGATCGGCAGCCATCAAGTCAGCGCGGTCCCATCCGGATGGCACCGTCCAGGCGGATCGTTTCACCGTTGAGCATCTGGTTCTCAATGATGTGCGCAGCCAGGGCTGCGTACTCATCCGGCCGCCCCAGGCGAGATGGATGCGGAACCTGCGCTGCCAGGGAATCCTGGGCATCCCGGGGAAGCCCCGCCATCATGGGAGTCTCAAAGATTCCGGGAGCGATGGTGACCACCCGGATCAGATGCCGGGCAAGCTCCCGCGCCAGTGGCAGCGTCATGGCTGCCACCCCACCCTTGGAAGCGGCGTAGGCCGGCTGGCCGATCTGCCCGTCAAAAGCGGCAACCGACGCGGTGTTGATGATGACGCCCCGCTCGGAGGTCCCACCCGACTGAACCGGTTCGGTCTCCGCCATGGCTTGGGCCGCGAGCCGGCTGACGTTGAAGGTGCCGATCAGGTTCACCTGGATGACACGGGCAAAGTCCTCCAGCGGCAGTACGCCGTTGCGCCCCAGCACCTTTCCCGGCGTGGCAATGCCGGCGCAGTTGACGGCAACGCGCAGCGGACCGGCGCTCATGGCTGCTTCCACGGCGGAGGCCATCTGTTCGGGATCGGTGACATCACCGGGAACAAAGTGTGCGTTATCGCCCAGTTCGGCTGCATAGGCCAGCCCGCCCGAGGACGGGAGGTCGACCAGAATCACCGACGCGCCGGCGTCGTACAGTCTGCGGGCCGTGGCGCGTCCAAGTCCGGACGCACCCCCGGTAACGAGTGCCGATGCGCCTGAAATATCCATGCGTGCTCCTGCGAAAAGTTGCAGCCGCCCCTGCGGCGGCGCATCTTGAGCCTACTGTGATCAGGCACACACCGCATCTTCCCGCTGGCGCCCGGACAGTTTCCGTGTGGACACCGACGACCTCTGCGCACCGTTCCGGCTGTAACCTCGCCGCTACCGGGTCTAAGGTGGTGCGCATGCTGTCCGAGGAACCCCTGCATGAGATCCAGGCCCGCGCCGATGACGCCGCCGCGTCCGTCACGGCGGCCTTCACCCGGCCACTGCTTCGCCTGCCGGGCACCGCCCTGGCCGCTGTCGAAAGCCCCGCGCCGCGGCGCCTGCTGCCCGGGCCCTGGCACTACTGGTGGCAGGCGCACTATGTGGACGCGCTGGTTGACGCTGCCTTGCGCGGAGACCCCGGCGCCGCCCTGCAGGCCAACCAGGTGGTTCGTGGCATTCGGCTGCGAAACGGACTGCGTGCCACCAACTGGTACTTCGATGACATGGCGTGGCTGGCGCTGGCCCTCGGACGGCTCGATGCTCTTCTTCCCGCACGGCCGGGAAAGCAACCCAACGACGGCGGAGCACGGGTTCCGGTGGTGCGGCCCCATCCGCGGATGCTGGCGGCGCTGACAGATGCCCTGCGGTCGGCCCATACCCGGGAGTTCGGCGGCGGCCTGTACTGGAACCGGCGGCGGACCTTCAAGAACACCCCGGCAACGGCACCGGCGGCTCTGCACTTCGCCAAGAGCGGTGAACGCGAGCGGGCCCAGGCCCTGATCGATTGGCTCAATACCGTCCTGTTGGACCCCGGCACCGGGCTGTACCTGGACGGCGTCAAACTGATATCCGGCTCAGGCAGCAGGAACCTGGGCAAACGGAACCAAGGCAACCGGAACCAAAGCAACCGGGCGGCGGAGAAACTCCCGGAAGATGCGGTCCTGGAACGGGCTGTTTTTACCTATAATCAGGGGCCGGTCCTGGGCGCCCTCCTGGAGCTGGGAGGCCCGGCCAACCTTGCCCGCGCTGCTGAACTGGTGAATGCCGTCCGGACGGAACTCAGCCACCCGGGCACCGCCGTCCTGATCACGCACGGCACAGGGGATGCGGGCCTGTTTACCGGAATACTCTGCCGCTATCTGGCCTCGGCCGCAGTCTCGCCCACCCTGCCCGCCGCCCAGCGGGACCAGGCCGCACAACTTGTTGATGCCACCGCCGAAGCGCTCTGGGAGGGAAGAACCAAGCGGGCGCAGCAAACGGTCTTTTCCCCGCACGCGCTGGAGCCGGCGGAACGGCACTATCCGGCGGGAACCGCCGTCGGCCTCTCCACCCAGTTGTCCGCGTGGCTGATTCTGGAGGCCGCAGCGAGGGTTCGGCGTGGACTCAGCTGACTGCGCCGCAGGGTCAGCAGGGTCAGCGGGGTCAGCAGGGTCAGCGGGGTCAGCAGGGTCAGCAGGGTCAGCTGACTTTCTGTGGGCTCTGCGATTGCGCAGCGCGGTCATCCAGGTCCGCCAGTGTGAGCCGATGGCGCGGTTCCGGCGGCAGCGGATAGCTGCTCTCCACCTCCAAGGTGGGGCTGATATGCAGCATCTCCCCTGAATCCATCAACCGCCAGTTGGGATTGTCGTCCATTTTCTCCGTCGCCAGCAGGACTGCGGGCCGCTGATTTTCCTCCAGTTCCTGGCTCCGCACGCTGATCCGCTGCGTCCGCATCCCTCCGCGCCGGTCAGCTTCGGAAAGTTCGAGGACATAGAGGGGGTGGGTGTCCGGATACCGGAGAGCCCACAGATCCGCTCCGGTGGTCAGGATGATGTTCAGCGCATAGAGCCGCAGGTTTTCCGCCACCCAGGACAGTGCCGAAACCATGGCCGCTTCAACGTCGCCCCCGTTGCTGCGCACCTCGGCGGTGATCAGGGCAAACACGCGTTCGCTGTCCGTTTCGCCCTTCACCAGTCCCATGGCACCCAATGACTGCAACCGCCTGTCCAGCCGATCCAGGTCCTGCACCACGCCGTTGTGGGCCAGCAGGCGGTTGTCCTGTTCAAAGGGATGCGTATTGACCTTAAGGTTTCCGCCGGTGCTGGCGTACCGGACATGGGCGAGGAACGTGATGCTGGACAGATCGCGGGCTTCGACGGCGAAGGCTTTGTCCTCATAGGCGGCCACTGGAGCTTTCTCCACGAACGGGCGTCCCTCACGGTCAAAAGCTCCGATGCCGAACCCGTCTGCCTCCCGCCGGCTCTGCTCCGCCAAGCTGTCCGGGGCGGTGAGGAGCCAGAAGGTTGCCTTGACGGGGTCTTTTCCGGCGTGCATACCAAAGAGACGACACATTGGGTGGTCCTCCACAGTTCTGCCTCGGCGCAGTACGTCTGACCGGGGGTTGTCCTCTTCACTCACGCTTTGGTTCAAGAGTCCCGCGCGCACCTGCCAAAGACAAGGGCGCATGCCTCAGGGGGAACGGCGCTGCGGATACGGGGTTTCACCGGCCGCGAGCATCTGCACAAAGGCCTCGATCCGGCGCTCCCGCGCAGCCGGGGTTTTCAGCGCGCTGAGCCTGAAAAACAGGGCGTACCGGTTTTGCGAGTTCAGAACTTCGTACGTGGCCTGCGCTTTGGGTACCGCGGCAATCGCGGCCAGCAGGTCCTCGGGAGCCTTCGCAGTTGCCGGGCCCGCATAAGCCGCCTCCCAACGCCCGTCAGCTTTGGCCGAGTCGACGGCGGCACGTCCGGCGGGCTGCATCCTGCCGTCGGCTTCGAGCTGCTCCACAAATCCCACATTGCGCTGGCTCCAGATGCTGCGTTTACCCCGCGGTGTGAAGCGCTGGAAATAGCTCTCCTCGTCGCGCTTGTTGGCCTGCCCGTCAATCCATCCGTAGCAGAGGGCCTCCTGCAGGGCGCCGGCATAGGACAGGGCAGTGACGGTCCCTCCTTTGCGCCCCAGGATCAGCTGCACCCCCGGAGACTGCGCATGGTGAGATGCCAGCCAGCCGCGCCAGGCTTCCGCGTCCGGCAAGAGAAGTTCGGGCAGCGGCGCCTTTGGCTGTTTGGCGGCCTTCGGCTGTTTCGCGGCCTTCGGTGACTTTGCAGCTTTTGACGTTTCAGGGACCTTGGACCCGGTGACGCCGCCGCCCGCAGAACCGGCCCCCGCCGTTGGTACCTGATCATTTCCGCTCATACGCATGAGAGTAGCCCCGGGCGGGTAGGGACAGAAGCATGCCTGCCAGTTCAGCCGAGGGCCAAAGCACCGCGCGTCGCTTCAGTGCACGGCCCTGATTGCGGTAGAACACTGCTATGAGTGTTCGTACCCCTGATCCCTATCCCGGCTGGCTCTCCGAAGATGAGCTCAGCGACGCGAGGCAGCGGCTTCCCATGGTCTACGTCGAAGCCGTTCCGGTCCGCTGCGACCCCTTGGGCTACGTCACGGAGGTGGGGCTGCTGCTGCAGGCCACGAGTGAGGGCAAGATGGTCCGGACGTTCGTCTCCGGTCGCGTGATGTACCGCGAGACGATCCGCGGAGCTCTCCTGCGCCACCTCGAAAAAGACCTTGGCCCCATGGCCCTGCCCCAGCTGCCGCCGGCCCTGGTTCCGTTCGCTGTTGCCGAGTATTTCCCGTCCCCCTCCCAATCGGGACTGACCGATGAACGCCAACACGCCGTCGCGCTGGCCTACCTGATCCCCGTGACCGGCGAATGCGATCCCCGGCAGGACGCACTGGAACTGTCCTGGCTGACACCCGAGGAAGCCCTAAGCCCGGACATCTACGCAGAGTTCGCCGGAGGCCGCGGCGACCTGCTGCGGCAGGCGCTCGCCTCCGCCAGCTGGGGCCGCTAAGCGCCCGTTACCGCTTCTTTATATACTGGGGGCCGACTGCTGCGAAGAGAAGGAACCTGCCATGCCTGAGAGCCAACCGGAGTCTTATACATTCCGGGTCAATGCCGAGCTGCTTGCGCCCGGGCAAATCCCGGTGCATGAGAGCACCTCGCTGGCTCCGGTGAAGGAGAGTTCGGTGGAAAATGATGACTTTGGCATACCAGCCCTCGTCATCTTGGCCCTCGAGGACGGCATGACGCTGCGCCTTGCCCACGGCTCATCGGTGCGCGTTCAGGCTCCCGCCCCCAGCGGCGCCCCGGCGGATGCGGTCCGCGTGGTGCCCGCCGAGGAGGAGAACTACGCCGCCGTCGTCGCCGCGGCAGCCGCAGCGCACCCGGGCGAGGACCGCGTCCAGGAAGTCGCCTCCCGGCTGAACCGCGGACTGAACGTCAAGTCCGGCAGCAACTTGCAGGATGTCCGCGACCTGGCGCACACGCTGTATGTGGACCTGAACGACTCCGAAAATGCCCTGCAGGTCTGCAACATCATCACCGGCCTGCCGTTCGACGGTAATTTCGGCCGGTGGAACTGGATTCAGAGCGCGCTGTCCCTGGCCGCCCACATCACCCATGAGGCCGGAGACGATGAAACGTCAGCCGCCTATGCACAGGCTGTCCGGGCCGGGGACGCAGCGGAAAGCGACCCATTGAAGGCCAAACTCGCAGCCGAGCTGCTGCAGCGCCAACTAAACGAACCCAATCTTTACGACCGGGAGATCCACCGCGCAGCAGAAGCCGGAGACGAGCACAGTGAACGTGACTGGCGCGTCCTGCGGCTGGATGCCCTACTGTACCTGCGGGCGCACGGCGGATCCCAGACCCTCTCTGAACACGAACTGGACCGCCGGATCCGCAACGAGCTCATTGCGGTCCGCGGCTTGAACCTCGACCTGTAGCGATCTGCGGGACCTCGCGGAGCCGTGATGCGTCCCCGGCTGAAGATCAGTATCTGGCGCTAGGAAGGCTGTTTTGGCTGCCGGCGGTGGTGGATGCGCTGGTTCCGCAGGTGAACCGTGAGCACCATGGCCATGCCCACCGCCGCGCCGATGACGGTTTCCAGCGCCCGGTCCTTGATCAGCAGGGCCGGATTGCTCTGGTGGGCCAACTCGGTGCTGACCAGCGCCAGCGGGGTGACAACCACTTGGGCCAGGGCGTACTGGCGGGCAATGAGCATTTCTGCTCCGAACTGCAGCAGCGCTATGACCACCACCATCTGCCACGGAGCCAGTCCCGGCAGCAGGATCAGAGCCGTCAGCAGCAGGCCGGCAAAGGTTCCCAAGATTCGGTGGGCGCCCCGGTAGATTTGGTTGCGCACACCCACTCCGACCAGCGGCACTGTGGCTGCGACCATCGCCCAGTAGTTGTGGCCGATCCCCATCAGAGTAGCGATGGATCCGGCCACCGCGGCAACCACTGCATACTGGCCGGCGTCGACAAAGATGGACTTTCGCTGGGCGGAGGTGAGCCGCGGCCGTTCAGGTTTCACCCACGGCGTGCGGTACCTGGATCTGAGCCGCCCGGATTGTCCCAGCAGGAGGGAAAAGCAGACGGTGCCCACAGCCACCGCCAACGCCTGCCAGAGCGGCGGCTGGTTCGGAACGGAGGAGATCGCGGCGTAGGCAAAGATATGGAACAGCGAACCTGCCGGGCGGAGCCGCCAGAATCCGGTGGCCAGTGTTCCAAGCCCTGCTACCGCTGTGGTGCCTAGGACAATCCCCCAGGCGTCCGGTTCCAGCCTGGAGGTTAGGGCTCCGGCCGTAATGACTGCCAGCATCAACAACCCGGCCCGCAGCTGGTGGCCGAACCGCTGCCGGTGGGGTTCATTGCGTCCGTAAATGCCGGTGAACGCCCCAAAGCTGGCAAAGATTGCCAGATCGATCCGCCCGAAGGCAAGCAGCAGAATGAGGGGAATGCCCACTCCGAGCCCGCAGCGAATGGCAACCTGATGGTCATTATGAGCCGGCGCCATCCGGAACATATCGCGAAGCAGGTTCAAAGGGTTGGTCCGGCCTTTCCAGTGCAATAGGTGTGGGAGGGGTACAGGGAGGCGGCCTAAACCGCACCTTCCACCGTACGCCGCCTCCCCGCGGCCACTGGAAAAATGTGGTGCGCGTCCCACGGATCGCAGTGCTCGCGGCCACCCGGTCCCAGAGCGGGCAGGCCGGTGCCGGCGGGTAAGGCAAAATGGAGGGGTGCCTTCCTCAACGTTCTCCTTCGCCCTCGGTAAGCGCCTGCGCGAAACCACTGCCCCAACAGCCGAGCAGACGCAGGCCAACGGCGGTGAGTTCCAGGGCCGCACCGGCACGATCACCACGCCGCACGGTGAAATCGCGACGCCGGCCTTCATCGCCGTAGGCACCAAGGCCACGGTTAAGGCTGTGCTTCCGGAATCAATGGCGGACCTGGGAGCGCAGGCCCTCTTGGCGAATGCCTACCACTTGTACCTCCAGCCCGGACCCGATGTGCTGGACGCGGCAGGCGGGCTGGGCAAGTTCATGAACTGGTCCGGCCCCACCTTCACCGATTCGGGTGGTTTTCAGGTGATGAGCCTGGGCGCGGGCTTCAAAAAGGTCATCAATATGAACGCGGACGGGACCACCCACGCCACTGGAGCGGACGACGCCGTCGCCCCCGGCAAGGAACGCCTGGCCCATATCGACGACGACGGCGTGTGGTTTAAGTCCCACCTCAACGGAGACAGACACCGCTTCACACCCGAAGTTTCCATGCAGGTCCAGCACCAGATCGGTGCCGACATCATGTTCGCGTTTGATGAGCTGACTACGCTGATGAACTCCCGCGAATACCAGGAAATGTCCCTGGAACGGACCCGGTTGTGGGCGCTGCGCTGCATTGCCGAGCACCAGCGGCTCACCGAGGAACGCATCGGCAAGCCCTATCAGGCCCTGTTTGGCGTCTTGCAGGGCGCCCAGTACGAGGATCTGCGCCGAAAGGCCTCCCGCGATCTGGGCGCCATGGACTTTGACGGTTTCGGCATTGGCGGCGCCCTGGAGAAAGAAAACCTGGGAACCATCGTGCGCTGGTGCACCGAGGAGCTGCCCGAGGACAAGCCGCGGCACCTGCTGGGAATCTCCGAACCCGATGACATTTTCACCGCCATCGAAAACGGTGCCGACACCTTCGACTGCGTGTCCCCCACCCGGGTGGCGCGCACGTCAGCGTTCTACACGCCGCACGGCCGTCTGAACCTCTCCAATGCGCGGTTTAAAAAGGACTTCACGCCCCTGGTAGAGGGCTGCGACTGCTATGCCTGCGCGCACTATACGAAGGCCTACATCCATCACCTCTTCCGGGCTAAGGAAATGGTTGCCTCCACTCTGGTGTCCATTCACAACGAACGCTTCACGGTGAAGCTCGTGGATGATGCGCGGCTGGCGATTGAAGACGGCTCGTTTTTCGATTTCAAGGCTGAAACCCTCGGCAAGTACTACAGCCCCAAGTCGTAGGCGGCCGGCGCCTCAGGCCTGAACAACCAGGGCTCCATCAGGCCGGAGGCGCAAACGCCGGAGGGGGCGTAGACGCCGTCACGCCGGCCGGGTCCTTAGGACACGTTTTCGGGCTGCTGGGAGGCAGAGGCGGCGTAACTGGGCTCACGCTTTTTGATGGCCTTGATAACCAGGGCCGTCACCGGAACAAAAAGGAACTCAATGAGCGTCTTATACACGAACCCGAAGATGACGTAGTTGATGAAACTGCCGGCATCGGTGATCCCGATAATGGGTGCTGCAATGGCGCAGAAGATGAGCGTGTCAGCAAACTCGCCCACACCGGTGGAGGCCATGAGCCGTCCAATCAGGGCACGCTCCCGGAACTTCTCCTTCATCCGTACCAGGACCCAGGAGTTCAGCGTCTGTCCGGCAACAAAACCGAGCAGGCTGGCCAGTACAATCTGCCACACCGGGCCCAGCGCCAGCTCCAGTGCTGCCTGCTTGGACTGTCCGTAGTCGTCGTCGAACCCGGGCAGCGCAATAATCACCGCGAAACTTACTGCGGCCAGCGCCGCCACGGCAAAGCCGGTGAAGATCGCACGCCGTGCCGCCTTGAAGCCGTAGACCTCGCTGATCACGTCACCGAGGATGTAGGCCAGAGGGAAGAGGAAAAAGCCGCCGTCCGTCACGATGCTGAAGTCGCCGAAAATCGGCCCCAGGACCACGCCCTTGGTGGCTCCGATGTTGGAAATGACAATCACCACGCACATAAGCGTCAGGATGATGTCGTAATGCGAACTGCCGCGCGCGGCAAATGCCGGAGCGGACGCCGTCTCGGCGCCGGTATGGGTGTGCATGGGGTTCCGTTTCCTAGTGGTTCGCCGTGGCTTTCACCGGCTGTATTAGCACTGTGCCCGCTGCACCGGGCGGCCTGTCAGGGGCCGCCGTCAATTCTGCCACGTTCTGCCCGGGCGTGGAGCCGTCCATCTTTTTGAACGCGTTCAAAAACGTGATGTACTGACATTCGTACGGGGCCGCTGCGCGCATATGCAGCAAACACGCACCCTGAAAACTGAACCGAGGAACACGAATGACGGCAACGGTCAAGAGTGAGCAGACCCGTCGGCTGCTGATCGATTCAGCACTCTCCCAGTTCCGCACCCGGGGATATGCAAAAACCACCATGCGCAGCATCGCCGAGGCGGCTGGGGTGTCCGTGGGTAATGCGTACTATTACTTCCGGTCCAAGGATGAACTCGTTGCCGAGCTGTACCGGTTCCTGCAGGATGAACACCGCAGCCGGTCCCTTCCCCTGCTCCGCGACGGCCAGAATCTGGGCGAACATCTGCGCCTGATCCTCCTGGCCAATCTGGACATCATGGGCCCGTACCACGACTTCGGTGCCCACTTTATGCGCACGGCCATGCCGCCGTCTTCGGCCTCCGGACCCAGCCGCCGCCACGGCTCCGGGGACGAGGGAGTCGGCCGCGCAAAATCGATAGCGCTGTTCCGACAGGCCGTCACAGTCTCGCGCCCGCAGCCCCCGCTGGCCATCCGCGATGATCTGCCCGAGCTCCTGTGGCTGGTGCACATGGGGGTCACGCTTTTCTGGATTTATGACCGCTCGCCCGGTCAACGGCGCTCCCGCAGGCTGGTACAAAACGTCGCGCCGCTGGCAGCGAAGCTCGTCATCCTCTCCCGCCTGCCCGTGGTCCGCAATATCGTGGAGGATGTAGTTCGCCTATTCCAGGGAGCCAGACGCGATGACTGACACAAGCGACGACGACGTCGCCCTTCCCCCCGCGCCGGTATCCACCGACACGACGCCACCTGACTCGCGGGTGCTTCCCGGCCCCCTGGCTGTTGCACTGGGCTATGCGGTGGCCTGCATTGTCCTTGCCTTAATCGCCACGGTAGCGGTGGGCTGGGGGGCGTCGCGGGACTTCTGGGGCTATGTCTGGACCGTCATTGTCGCTGCGTTCTACGCTGCCGGCCTGGGCCTGTTCACCACACTCCCCGTCGCCCTCATCCTGGGATGGACGCTGCGCGGCGTCCTCAACCAGGGCATCCACATCCTGATGTTCTTCCTGGTGCCCCTGTTGCTCGGCTGGCTCATCATTGGCCTGAGCGTGCACGCGGTGCTGGTTCCGCTGCTGATGGGCACCGCCATTGGGCTGTCCATGGCGGCAGGCCGTGCCGTCATTTGGCGATTTGCCCGCCCCTAACCCACCTGCGCGTTTTGGCCGCCCCAGAGCGCAGCCAGGTCAGCAGGCCCTCGCTGGCACCCATGATCGTTTTGGGTGGAAGATGGAGGCATGTCTGCTAACACACACTCTGCGCAAACGGCTGCTCCGGCCGTCACCTTAACCATTGCCGGCTCTGAAGCCACCGGCGGTGCCGGCGCCCAGGCCGACCTCAAAACGTTCCAGGAACTCGGAACCTATGGGATAGCGGCTCTGACGTGCATCGTCTCCTTTAATCCCAAAGACAACTGGAACCACCGGTTTGTGCCCGTGGACGCCCAGGTGATCAGCGACCAGCTTGAAGCCATCCAGACCGCTTATGACCTGACCACGGTCAAGATTGGCATGCTCGGAACACCGGCAACAATCGACACCGTGGCCAAAGCCCTGCAGAGCCAGGAATGGACCAACATCGTCCTGGACCCGGTCCTGATCTGCAAGGGCCAGGAGCCGGGCGCGGCTCTGGACACGGACCAGGCGCTCAAGGCCCAGATCCTGCCGCTGGCCACCTTTGTCACCCCCAACCACTTTGAATCGATGTCTCTGTCCGGCATGGACTCCATCGACAGCGTCGAGGACCTGCAGGAAGCTGCCCGCCGCATCCATGAGGCCTCAGGTGCCGTGGTCCTCGCCAAGGGCGGAGTGCGGCTTGAAGGCGACGACGCCGTGGACGTGTTCTACGACGGCGAAACCATGGAGGTGCTGCGGGCCCCCAAGGTGGGCGATGTCGCCGTCAGCGGCGCCGGCTGCACGCTCGCAGCAGCAATCACTGCCGAGCTCGCCAAGGGAGCCAGCCCTCTGCAGGCCGCCAAGACAGCCAAGGCATTTGTCACCGAAGGCATCCGCAACCGGGTTTCCTCCAACACTCCGTTTGATGCCCTGTGGCAGGGCAATGCCGGGCAGGGGCCCGCGCTGTAGCCCTCCTGGGCCACAGTCCTGCTGGGCCACAGTCCTCCTGGGCCCCGCCGACCGGTCCTTCCTCCCGGGCGCCCTGCCCCGGGAAGAAGGACCGGCCGGCCGCTAGCGCCGAAAGAACGTGGAGTATCTCCGGTGCAGGGACAGCGCCGTCTTAACCGTCCGCGAGTTCAGTAACCGCTCGTGCTCCGCCCGCAGCTCTTCCAGTTCCCGCTGCCGCTGTTCCGAGTAAGACCGGAGCCGGTCCTGTTCGACGGCGTGCTGAGCATTGAGGCCCGACTCCGCATAGAACCCGCCGGCCGCTTCGCCCGCCGAGGCCCGCCAGGACCCGGAAGCCCGGAACGCAGGCGCCGCAGAAAGGTCGTTCACAGTCCGGGGTCCGGACTCCGGTCCGGGCTCCGGTCCGGAGAATACAGCCGCGACAGCGTCCCACCACTGCCGGGACCAGGCTTTCCGGGAGGGTGAGATGTCCTTGAGGTGCTTGGAAATCTCCGTTTTACGCTGCCAGCTTTCCGCCAGTGCCGGCGCCAGCAGCCCTGCCTTTAGCGCGGGCAGCGGGAGGACAAAGTCCCTCAGGCCCCAATTGGCCATGACCCCCTCCAGCCGAACACCGCTGTAGCTATCCACGGCCAGAGCAACTACCGGCACTTCTTTCGAAAGTGCAAAGACCGCCGGGTGGTAACGTGACGTCACCACGAGGGACGCCCCGGACGTCAGCGCTGCAACGTTCCTGGCCGGAAGCACCGGGAGCCGCTGGGACGGGGAGGACATCGACGCGGCAATACGGGCGTGTGCTTGGGAATCCCAGCCGTCGGTTCCTGTCCCGAGGTGGGGAACGAACACCGAGGGCAGCCCGGTCTCCAGGTGCAGGGCATCAAGCTCGGCGCCGAGCAGGGCATAAAGATCTTCCGGCCCGCCAGCATAGGGCGAAACCGTGACGGCAACGTATCCCGAATCAGGCAGTTTGCGTAGGTGTTCCCCGACATCTGTCGAAGCCTCCGCGAAGGAGGAAATACCTGACGATCCTTCGCCCGCGGCGGCTAGGAACGAGGCGTCATCCAGGCCGGCGACCACTGAAACATCCAACCGGCGGGCAACGTCCGCTGAGGCCTGCTCCCGGACTCCGCTGAGGTCCGCCGCGCCAAGAACGGATGCTAAAGCCAGAGCATCAACACCCGTCAGTGCGGGCCCCAGAGTCTGCCCGGACACCACCACGGGCTTGCCCAGCGACCGGGCTATGGCGATCACTGCCGCCCGCTCGTAGAGCAGCCAGCCGAAGCGTGAGTTCAGGTTCCCGCCGCCGGCGATCAATACGCCGTCGCACTTCTGAAGTTCATCAATCAGTGTGAGCGCGGGGTCTCCCGCAGGCAGCTCGGACAAACCGGACAGATGGTCGAGAATTCCGCGAAAGTAGGTCTCGCGCTCAGCGGGCGGCCAGGGGAAGGCGAGAGTGTGCACCGCTTCGGTACCGAAAAGGTGCTCCGTCTGGCCCGGGTTGCGGGACAGCAGGAGTACGCGCAGGCCACGGGCCAACAGTTCATCGGCCGCAGCATGCCCCATCGCTTCGTCACCGGCATGATAGACGTCCTGACCGAGATCAGCGAGAACGGCAACGCGGCGCGGGCTCATGATTGACGGCTCCCACGCATTGCGTTCCGGAGCACTGCGGCTGCTGTGCGTCCGCGGTCCAAGATACTGCTGAAACTGGTCCGGCGAGTCACGGTGTCCTCCAGACGGCCAAGGGCCTCGGTGAGCTGCTGCTGCATCTGGTCCATCCGCTTCCGGTTCTCGAGCAGCAGCTCCTCCTGCTCCACCATCAGGCGGCTTACCTGAAGCATGACCCCCAGCCCGCCGTTGGCCAAGTCCTTCCGCAGATAATCGTCCCGAATCCTGCGGTCAAAGCGTAGATGTTCCTCCGCCTTCTCGAAGATGCTGTTGGCGTCATCACCGCCGGCCGCCGGCCGCTGGCTCCAAAACGCCAGCGGCTCCCCGCCCAGGAATCCGACCTGGTGGCGTGACAGGACCCGAAGATTGAAATCCCAATCGCCGCACGTTTCCAAGTTTTCGTTGTAATAGCCGACTTCTTCGTGCAGAGAACGCCGATAGAGGAAAGAGATGGGAACCGCGCGATTAACGCGCAGCAGTTCCCCCAGTGATATCTCCCGGAGGTCCTCCCAAAAGGGTGCAGAGCCCGTCTCGCGGATATTGCTGCCGACAACTTCCTCATATCGTATGGTTGTCCGGACAACAACCCCTGCGTCGGAGCTATTTTCCAAATAATTGACCGTCCGCTCCAGGAATTCAGGGTGCCAGAGGTCATCATCGTCGTGGATCACGACGTAGTCAGAGTCACAGCGGCGGATGCCGGCGTTGGAGGCTGCTTCCATGCCAACGCTCTGCTGGTGGTGGATCGTGTCAATGTGCTGCCTGGCTCCCAGCGGCAACTCAGCAATGAGATTCTCAACGTCTTCCGGATCGCCGCCGTCGTTGACGATCACTACCCGAAACCGGCTGTAGGTCTGTGCGAAAACGTCCTTGAGGGCCCGTCGGAGGAACAGTGGGCGGTTCTTGGTTCTGACGATAACTGCTACTGGCGATGGTTCGTGCGCGGCCACTTAGCTCCCATGAGTCGACTCCACTTCAGCTACCACGATATACCGGGCGGGGGATGGCGACTCTCCGGGCCAAAAAAGGAATGCTGCTTACTGTTGACATCCGTTTAGGGACACACAAAGGTACCAGTAGCGCCTCGATTTAGATCCTGACCGAAAAAATCGCGGAACTATCCAACTCTGTTATTAAGTCACTACCTCATTGCCCGGTCTCGGTTGGTGGGATTCGAAACCAAAAGGTTCCGGCCCCAGGTTCCGGCAGCCTCTTTTAATAAGGAGAAGTATGAAGAATCCAATCCATCGGAGATCAGGAAAGGCTGCGCTGGCAACATTTGCCGGCCTGGCCTTGGTCTCCAGCATGTGGACCCCGGCTGCGGCCGTAGAGGGGAACACACAGGGGGAACCGACGGCTAAGGGCCTCGCCCGGGTGACGCCGGACCTGAAAGTCTCCGCCGACTTGAAGAACAAGCAGGGACAGGTCTCGGTATTTGTCCAGTTCACCGGCAAAGGCGCCTTTGAACAGACACAGCCGCAGGAAGTTCGTGACGGGCTTGCAGCACCGCTTAATAAGTCTGCCGAGGTCCAGCAGATCCGGTCCTCCATTGAAACTCAGGCGGAGGAAGTTGCCACGCAGGCTTCGTCCAGGATTATCTACACCACCACTAACACCATTCCGGGCGTGGCCATCAACGGCGATGCCGCGGCCATCCTTGCTCTAGCCGAACGCGGCGACGTTGCCAAGATCACCGGCATCATCCCCAAAACCGTTTCCAACGCAGGCGGAGATATTGACGTCCGCGCCCTGGATTCCTGGCAGCAGCGGGACCAGACCGGCGAGGGTGTGACCATCGCGGTCCTGGACACCGGCTTGGATTACACCCATGCTGACTTTGGCGGCCCTGGAACCCAGGAAGCGTTCAAGACGGCCCAGGCATCGGCTGAAATGCCGGCCGCGAACTCGGGTCTTTACGATCCGGCAAAGTTTGCCGGCGGCTGGGACCTGGTGGGTGACGATTACAACGCCGATCCTTCGGATCCGGCAACCTACAACCCCATTCCCAAGCCGGACTCCAATCCGCTGGACTGCCAGAGCCACGGCTCCCACGTTGCCGGTACAGCAGCGGGATATGGCACGAATGCTGACGGAACAACGTTCGGCGGCGACTACTCCTCACTCACCGCCGAGACCGTCAACAAGATGGGTATCGGTCCGGGCTCCGCTCCCGACGCCAAGCTTGTCAGCGTTCGGGTCTTTGGCTGTGAAGGATCCTCCGAAGTTGTGGGACAGGCCCTGGATTATGTCCTGGATCCCAACAAGGACGGCGACTTCAGCGACCGCGCCCAGGTAGTCAACATGTCCCTGGGCTCCACCTTCCCGGCCTATGACGACCCTGAAAATGACATCGTCAACAGCCTCACCGCCATGGGCATCCTGTCAGTGGTTTCGTCGGGTAACTCCGGCGACATCTACGACATCGGCGGTTCCCCGGGCAGCGCGGAGACGGCGCTGACCGTAGCCAACAGCGTTGGTTCCCAGATCGCCCTCGATGCGGCCAAGATTGTTGCCCCCACCGAGGGAACTGCCAAGGGCCAGTACACGGCCAACTTCAACTACGCCGCCGCCTCCCCGGAAGCCCTGACCGGAACTGTTGTGCTGGGGCCGGCCGGAGACAACTCCGACGGCTGTGCGCCTTTCGAGGCCGGCGACAACGCCGGGAAGTGGGTCTGGCTGTCCTGGGACGAGGATGCCGCCACCCGCGAGTGCGGCTCCGTGGTCCGCTGGAACAACGCCACGAAGGCGGGCTACGCCGGGGTCGTTATTGACTCCACGCTCAACGCGTTCGACGCCGGTATTGGCGGCAATGCGGACATTCCCGGATTCCAGTTCACTGCTGATTCCTCCGAGGAGTACCGTGCCGCAGCCGCAGCCGGAACGCTCCAGATCCAGCTCGCTCCCGAACTGGTGGGCAGTGTCATCGGTGAATCCGGTGCCCTGGATACCCTCAACGCCAGCTCCTCGCGTGGCGTCCACGGCTCCAACGGCGTCGTCAAGCCCGACGTTGCCGCGCCGGGTACGCAGATCAAGTCCGCACAGGTGGGCACCGGAAGCGGAGCCTCCATCAAGAGCGGAACGTCCATGGCGGCACCGAACGTTGCCGGCATCGCCGCTCTGGTCATCGCCGCGACCGACTACAACCCGTACGAGGTCAAGTCGATCATCATGAACACCGCCACACATGACCTGCTGACCGCTGACGGTGTCGTTTACGGCCCCAACCGCGTCGGCTCGGGCCGCGTGGACGCGCTGGATGCCCTCTCCACAAAGGTCCTGGCCTACGACTCCGTGAACCCCCGGCTCACCTCGGTGAACTTTGGTGTCCTGGAGCTCGGCTCCAAGCCGATTGAGATTTCCCGTTCCGTCACAGTCGAAAACAAATCCGACGCTCCGCAGACCTTCTCGGCCGAGTACCTGGCCGCAACCACGGTTCCCGGCGTCACTGTCACCACCGAAGCGGGACCGATCAACGTTCCCGCCAACGGCAAGGCAACGGTTCCCGTCACGTTGAGCATCGCGGATCCCGCGGCGCTGGCCAAGACGATGGACCCCGCTGCCGACAAGGTGCAGGCGGGCAACGTCCGCCAGTACCTGGCGGAAGCTTCGGGCCGGCTGCAGCTGACGAGCGACACCACCGGAACCCTTCGGGTCCCGGTCTACTCCGCTCCGAAGCCGACCTCGAACATGAAGGCCAGCTCCAAGATCACGTTTGCTGATGATGCCGCGCTGAGCACGGCAACAGCCTTCAGCGGCCGGGATCTGAACCAGGGTGAAGGCAGCGAAGCCTACGTGTCGCTGGTAACCCCGCTGGTGCTGGGCGAAGAAAGCGGACGACGGAGCAACCTGGCCCTGGAATCCCTGTACTCGCTCGATCTGCGCACGGTAGGAGCCTCCTCCAACGTTCCGGCACTTGCTGCCGCCAAGGGCGACATGGCTGAGTCGGTCCTGAACATCGGACTGAGCACCTGGGAGAACTGGGCCACGCTGAACAGCAACAGCCAGATTGCTGTTGAACTCGACACCAACAACGACGGCGCAGCCGACTTCCTGGTGGCCACCACCTCGGCCGAAGGCCTGGACCAGGCAGTGTACTCCATCTCTCCAATTGTCAACGGAGAGATGGGCAAACCGTTGGGCGTCCTCCCGGTCAACGGAACCCTCGGAGATGTGGATACCAACAACTTCGACACCAATGTGCTGACCCTGCCGATCCCGACCGCAGCCCTGGGCCTGGATCTGACCACGTCAACGCCGATCCAGTACCGCGTCTCCACGTACAACGCACTCAGCGTTGATGCGACCGGCGCACAGGTTCCGGTTGATGCCACTGATTGGATTGGCTTCAACGTCACCGAACCGGCCATGTGGTTCCAGGGAGCTGCCGGCTCCGAGGGCGCCAACGTCTTCATGGACGAAGACGGCGCTCTGCTGGCGGTCAACCGCCAGACTGAGACCACAAGCGGCAAGGCCCTGTTCCTGCACCACCACAACGCCGAAGGCGTCAAGGACCAGGTTGCCAAGATTGAACTCGGACCGCTGCGGTTTGCGGATGCCAAGGGTGCCAAGTTCGAGTCGGACATCAACTGGATGGCTGACCAGGACCTGACCACCGGTTACGCCGACGGCACCTACCGCCCGCTGGGCTCCATCAACCGCGACGCCATGGCGGCGTTCCTGTACCGTCTGGCCGGTTCCCCGGCGTACGACGCACCGGACGTCTCCCCGTTCACCGACGTTGCGACTGATAACCAGTTCTACAAGGAGATTTCCTGGCTTGCAGAATCAGGAATCTCCACAGGCTGGCCGGACGGATCCTTCCGCCCGCTGGCTCCGGTCAAGCGCGATGCAATGGCTGCTTTCATGAACCGGTTCGCCGGTGAGCAGTGCTCCGTCGACGGCGCCCAGGGCTACGAAGCCCCGGGTACGGCTTCCTTCACTGACGTTGCCACCAACAATCAGTTCCACAAGGAAATATCGTGGATGAAGGACTCCGGTGTTTCCACCGGCTGGCCGGACAGCACGTTCCGCCCGCTGGAGGATGTCTCGCGTGAAGCCATGGCAGCATTTATCCACCGCCTGGACACGTACACCATTGAAAACGGCGGCTGCAACACCCTCTAGTTCCGCAGGAACCACGGTGTAAGCAACCGATCGAACAACTGATACACGCAGCAGGCCCCGGATCACTCCGGGGCCTGCTGTTTTGAGCGGTTCACACGGCTCACTTCAGCAGCTTGGACATCCTCCGGTCGGCGAGCAGCTTTCCACCGGTCTGGCAGGTGGGACAGTACTGGAGCGAGGAGTCCGCAAAGGAGACTTCCCGGACCGTGTCGCCGCAGACCGGACAGGGCTCACCGGTGCGGGCGTGCACCCGCAACGCCCGGCGCTTGGAGTCCTTCAGCTCGGCCGCCGGCCGTCCCGAGGCGTTGGCGATGGCGGACTCAAGCGTGGCGTGGACTGCCTCATACAGCCGCTGCACTTCTTCCGGTTTGAGCTTGGCAGCGTTCGCGAACGGGGACAGATGCGCTGCGTGCAGGATCTCGTCACTGTAGGCGTTTCCAATTCCTGCGATCACTGACTGGTCCCGCAGCAGCCCCTTGATTTGCCCCCGGTGCGAGGAGACCAGCGCCGCAAAAGCCGCATAATCGACGTCGAACACTTCAGGACCCAACCGTGCGATTCCGGGGACATCCTGCAGGTCCCGAACAACGTAAACGGCGAGAGACTTCCTGGTTCCCGCTTCGGTGAGGTCAAAACCCGGCTCAGCCCCGCCGTCGTCGTCCGCGCCGGCGGCAAACCGCATGCGGAGGGCCATCCGCCCCTTGCCCGGCCTAAGCCGCCCCGGCTTCAGCGCATCGGACCAGCGCAGCCACCCGGCCCGGGCCAGGTGCATCACCAGATGCACGCCGCCGGCTGTAATGACCAGGAACTTGCCGCGCCGCTCCACTGCCGAAACGGACTGGCCTATGAGGGTTGACAGCGGCACCGCGGCCGTCTTCAGGACAGCGAAGGAGAGGACCTCAACGTCGGCAACCACAGCCGACGGAGCGTCCCGGGGAACCAGCTTTGCTCGCAGGAAATCGACAAGTCCCTGCACTTCGGGCATCTCAGGCATGCCTACACCCTAGACGGTCAGGACTGGCGCCAAAACAGGGCCCGGGCCGGCTGCAGCGCCGGCTGCCGCGCCGGGGCTCAGGGCTGCAGCGGCGGGGCTCAGGAGGCGAGCCGCTCATCCTTGCTGCGGCCTGATCCGCTGCGGGCTGCTTCTGGTTGGGGCCGGTCAATCTCGTTCCACACCGCATCCAGGGAGAGCCCTAGGACGCCGGCGATGGCGGCGATAGTGGGGAAGGCGGGGGTCGCCACGCGGCCGGACTCAATCTTCCGAAGGGTCTCCGGCGAGACGCGTGCCTCAAGCGCAATGTCCAGCATGGTGCGCTCTCCCCTGGCCCGGCGCAGCAGGGCGCCGAGACGCTGTCCGCGCTCGACTTCTGAGGGTGTAAGCGGCAACCTGACCATGACCACTATCCTACCGGGATAATATGGCCGGTATAGTTATTGGACACGTCGAAAGGTATCGCATGATCGAAATCCTGAACCCCGCCGAAGTTGCAAAAGCACGAGAGACGGGCGCCCTGGTCGCAGACATCCTTCAGTCCCTGAAAAGCCGCGCCGCGGTCGGCACCAACCTTCTGGACATCGATCGTTGGGCGGCCGCCATGATCACCGAAGCCGGAGCGCAGTCCTGCTATGTCGACTATGAACCCTCTTTTGGCCGCGGGCCGTTTGGGCATTACATCTGCACCTCAGTCAACGACGCCGTCCTCCACGGACTGCCGCACAACTACACGCTGGCCGACGGCGACCTGCTGAGCCTGGACCTCGCCATCCTGAAAGGCGGGATCGCCGCCGACTCCGCCATCAGCTTCATTGTGGGAGAGTCCAAGCCGCCACAGAGCGCCGCGATGATCCGCGCTACGGAGCGTGCCCTGGCCGCCGGCATAGCCGCTGCCCGGCCCGGCGCCCGCATCGGTGACCTCTCCGCTGCCATCGGGACGGTCCTCAGCGAGGCGGGCTACCCGGTTAATACCGAGTTTGGCGGCCATGGCATTGGCTCGACCATGCATCAGGATCCGCATGTTCCCAACACCGGCCGTCCCGGGCGCGGCTACAAACTGTGTCCCGGGTTACTCTTGGCGCTGGAGCCGTGGGTCATGGCCGACACCGATCAACTCGTCACGGACGACGACGGGTGGACCCTTCGCAGCGCGACCGGCGGGCGGAGCGCGCACAGCGAACACACGATTGCCATCACCGAGGACGGAGCCGAAATCCTCACCCTGCCCTCGCAGCCCGCTCCGTAGGACGCCCCGCGTTCCTTTGGCTCGGCCGGAGCCGTACCCCGGCCCGCACCCTCAATCCCCGGCGTGCGTCTGCAGGAACGAGTACACCTCGGTCTCATCCACGCCAGGAAAAGCGCCCGGCGGCAGCGCCGCCAGCAAATGTGAATGCGCCCGGGCGCTGGGCCAGGCGAATCCGGACCACTCCGAGGCAAGCTCCCCCGGAGGGGTACGGCAGCAGTCCGGATCCGGGCAGCGGGATTTGGACCGCGCGGTGGTTTCGCGGCCGCGGAACCACTTCACATGTGCGTAAGGAAGGCCGATGCTCAGCGAAAACAACCCGCCGGAGCTGCGTTCGGTGCGGGCGGTGCACCAGTAGGTTCCTGCCGGGGTATCCGTGTACTGGTTGAAGGCACTGAACTTGTCCGGCACCGCAAAAACTTCCCGCGAGGTCCAGAACCGGCAGATCGGCTGGCCCTCAATGGCGCCGGTGTGATCGGCGGGGAAGGTCACGCCGTCGTTCTCATAGGCTTTGTAGACAATGCCGGATTCGTGCACCTTCTGGAAATGGGTGGGGATGCCCAGATGCTCGGTGGCCAGATTGGTGAACCGGTGCGCCGCCGTTTCATAGGACACGGCAAAGGCGTCGCGGATGTCCTCCACAGCGATCTCCTTGGCTGCCTTGGCCCGCTGCAGGAAGTCCACGGTGGCGTGCTGCGGCAGCAGCAGCGCCGCAGCAAAGTAGTTGGTTGCCACGCGCTGGCTCAGGAACTCCCCGTAGCTGCGCGGCGTCTGGTGTTCAAGCACGTAATGGCCCAGGGCCTGCAGCAGCACCGAGCGCGGATCGTGGTCCGAACGCTGGGACTGGGTGAGGTAAATCCGCCGGTTCTTCAGGTCTGTCACCGAGCGGGTGGAGTGAGGGAGGTCTGACACATGGTGCAGCGCGAAACCAAGATGTGCCGCAATGTCAGCGATGACGTGCTGGGACAGTGGTCCGGTGGTATGTCCCACAGAGTCCAGCACCTGCTGCGCGGCCTCCTCATATTCAGGGAAGTAGTTATTGCGCTCGCGCATCATCTTCCGCAGTTCACCGTTGGCCCGGCGGGCCTCCTCCGGGGTTGCCACCTGCTCATTGAGGCGCCGCTCCAGTTCCGACTGAAGTCCCACCAGCGACTCGAGCACGTCGATGGGTGTCCGGGCGCTGATCCGCACCTTCGGCAGGCCCAGGGATGCGTAGAGAGGCCCGCGCTGCGCCCGTTCCAGTTCAATTTCCAGAGCCGCCCGCCGGCTGGGCGGTTCCGACCCCAGCAGCTGGTCAATACTGACATCCAGGGCTGCGGCCAGGGTCTGCATCATGCCCAGTTTGGGCTCGCGCTTACCGTTCTCGATCAGAGAGAGCTGCGAGGCCACGGTGCCGACGGCGGCGCCCAGCTCATCGAGCGTCATTCCCTTGGCCTTGCGCAGGTGCCGGATCCGCCGGCCCAGGCTGATGACGTCAACAGTGCGCTCCGTTTCGGAGCCTGGAGCGGACTTGCGGGGCGCCGGAGCGGGCCGGTTCCATGTTGTGTCGGTCACAAATTCAGATTATGGCAAGAAGTGCGTTTCTTGCCAGAGAAAACCCCTAGAAAGGGGGTTGTTATTGCCGGAGTGTTAGTTGCACAGCAGGAATTCACCGGTTAACGCGGCCGGAGATGCAGCAACTTTCAAGGAGACGTAGGTCATGACCCAGGAACAGAACACCGCACCCACCGCCGAGCAGCTCAGCTCCGAATGGGCTACCGACCCCCGCTGGGACGGGCTTAAGCGCGATTACACGGCCGACGACGTCGTGAAGCTGCGGGGCAGAGTCTCCGAAGAGCACACGCTGGCCCGCCGCGGCGCTGAGAAGCTCTGGGACCAGGTACGCAACGCCGGCGACGACGGCTACACGAATGCGCTGGGCGCCCTCACCGGCAACCAGGCCGTGCAGCAGGTCAAGGCCGGGTTGAAAGCCATCTACCTCTCCGGCTGGCAGGTTGCCGCTGACGCCAACAACGCCGGCCAAACCTACCCGGACCAGTCGCTGTACCCGGCCAACTCGGTTCCCACCGTTGTCCGGCGCATCAACAACGCCCTGCTGCGGGCAGACCAGATCGAGTTCGCCGAAGGAGTTTCCACCGTCGAGGACTACCTGGTGCCGATCGTGGCCGACGCCGAAGCGGGCTTCGGCGGTCCGCTGAACGCGTATGAACTGATGAAGTCCATGATCCAGGCCGGCGCCGCCGGTGTTCACTGGGAAGACCAGCTCGCGTCGGAGAAAAAGTGCGGCCATCTGGGTGGCAAGGTGCTCATCCCCACCGCACAGCATGTCCGCACCCTGAACGCCGCCCGGCTCGCAGCCGACGTCGCCGGCACGCCCACCGTCGTCATTGCCCGCACTGATGCTGAAGCAGCCACACTGATCACGTCCGACGTCGACGAGCGTGACTCCGAATTCATCCTCCGTGAAGACGGACAGCCCGTCCGCACCGCGGAAGGATTCTACAAGGTCCGCAACGGCATTGAACCCTGCATCGCCCGGGCCAAGGCCTACGCGCCGTACTCGGACCTGATCTGGATGGAGACCGGCACCCCGGACCTGCAGCTGGCCCGCAAGTTCTCCGAGGCCGTCCGCTCCGAGTTCCCCGACCAGATGCTGGCCTATAACTGCTCGCCGTCGTTCAACTGGAAGAAGCACCTGGACGATGACACCATCGCCAAGTTCCAGCGCGAGCTCGGCGCCATGGGCTTCAAGTTCCAGTTCATCACCCTGGCCGGCTTCCATGCCTTGAACTACTCCATGTTCGATCTTGCCCACGGCTACGCCCGCAACGGCATGAGCGCGTATGTGGAACTGCAGGAGAAGGAATTCGCATCCGAGTCCCGCGGCTACACCGCCACCAAGCACCAGCGTGAGGTGGGCACCGGCTACTTCGACGCCATCGCCACGGCATTGAACCCCAACGGCAGCACCCTGGCTCTGGCCGGCTCCACCGAGTCAGCCCAGTTCCACTAAACCCCACCCTGCTGCTCCCCTCCCCTCCCCTCCCCTCCCCTCCCAACCCTCTCCCCCCTCCCCTCTTCCCCCTCCCCCGCCCTCCGCCGAGATGGCAGAAGATGCTCCTTTCAGCCCTCAGAAGGACATCGTCTGCCATCTCGGCGGAGGGAAACCCCGTCTTGTGAAACATCCCCAAGGAGAACGCCATGAATGACCCGATTACCCTGAACGGCATTTCCCTCACCGCTCCCTCGGTGCGGCGGCAGGAGGAAATCCTCACCCCGCAGGCGTTGGACTTCGTCAAGGCGTTGCACCGGGCCACGGCCAGCCGCCGGCAGGAACTCCTCCAGCAGCGCCAGGCCCGCCGCCAGCAGATCTCCAACGGCGCGGACCCTTCATTCCTCGCAGCGACCCGGAACATCCGCGAAGACACCTCCTGGCAGGTGGCCCCCACGGCCCCCGGGCTGGAGGACCGCCGGGTGGAAATCACCGGACCGGTGGACCGCAAGATGACCATCAACGCCCTGAATTCCGGCGCCAAGGTGTGGCTGGCCGATATGGAGGACTCCTCCACGCCGTCGTGGTCCAACGTGATCAACGGTCAGCTGAACCTGCGCGATGTGCTGGACCGCCGCATCGACTTCACCTCCCCGGAGGGCAAGGAGTACAAGGTGCAGGGCGAAACACTGACCGATCTGCCGACAATCGTGGTCCGCCCCCGCGGCTGGCACCTGCCGGAGAAGCACATGCTGATCGATAACACCCCCATCGCCGGCGGCATTGTGGACTTTGGCCTGTACTTCTTCCACAACGCCCAGCGGCTGACCTCGCAGGGCCGCGGCCCCTACTTCTACCTGCCGAAGATCGAAAACCACCTTGAAGCCCGGCTCTGGAATGACATCTTTGTCCTGGCGCAGGACCTGCTCGGTATCCCGCAGGGCACCATCCGTGCCACGGTGCTGATCGAAACCATCACCGCCGCCTTCGAGATGGAAGAAATCCTCTACGAACTGCGGGACCACGCCGCAGGCCTGAACGCCGGCCGCTGGGACTACATCTTCTCCGTGATCAAGAACTTCCGCACCCGCGGCCCCCGGTTTGTGTTGCCGGACCGTAACCTGGTGACCATGACGGCACCGTTCATGCGCGCCTACACCGAGCAGCTGGTGCGCGCCTGCCACCGCCGGGGCGCGCACGCCATTGGCGGCATGGCTGCCTTCATTCCGAACCGCAAGGACGCAGCGGCCAACGACGTCGCCATGGAGAAAGTGCGTGCCGACAAGACCCGCGAAGCCGGCGACGGCTTTGACGGTTCCTGGGTGGCGCACCCGGACCTGGTTCCGGTGGCCATGGAGGTGTTCGACGGCGTGCTCGGCGAGCGCCCGAACCAGCTGGAGCGGACCCGCGAGGACGTGGTGCCCAACGACAAGGCACTGCTGGACATCGCCTCCACCCCCGGCATGATCACCGAGGCCGGAATCCGCAGCAACATTGAGGTGGGCATCCGCTACATCGAGTCCTGGCTGCGCGGCAACGGTGCAGCTGCCATCAACAACCTGATGGAGGATGCGGCCACCGCGGAGATCTCCCGCTCACAGATCTGGCAGTGGATCCACGCCTCCGCCGTGACCGACGACGGCGAGATCATCACGCACCGCTGGGTGGAGGAACTGCTGGACGAGGAGTTCACCAACCTGCAGCGCTTTGACGGCGACCGGTTTGAGGACGCCCGTGAGCTGTTTGAAGAGGTGGCGTGCGGCGAACAGTTCCCCACGTTCCTGACCGTTCCGGCGTACGCCCGGTTCCTGCACGAAGCCAAGGAACTGGCAGCGGCCTAGCCCCGGGTCCGCAGAGTCTGCAGAGCCCGGAGAGGACCGGGAGCCCTTCCGCACTGTGTGAAGACAGTGCGGGAATGACTCCCGGTCCTTTCCGCGTTGCAGCAGATATGAAGATTGATATTTGGTCCGACATTGCCTGCCCCTGGTGCTACATCGGCAAGCGCCGCTTCGAAGCCGCGCTGGCCGCTTTCCCGCACCGGGACGAGGTCCAGGTGCACTGGCGCAGCTACCAGCTCGATCCGTCCCTGCCCGAGCATTTTGACGGAACCGAGGTCCAGTACCTCAGCGAACGCAAGGGCATCGACCCCGCCCAGCTCGCCGGCATGCTGGAGCAGGTCACAGCCCAGGCCGCCGGCGAGGGCCTGTCCTACGATTTTGACTCTCTGGTGGTCGCCAACAGCTTCTCCGCCCACCGGCTGATCCATCTGGCCCGGGCCGAGGGCGGCACCAAAGCGGCCGACGCCGTCAAGGAGTCGCTGCTGTCAGCCCACTTCGAGAAGGGGCAGGATATCGGTGCCGCGGAAACCCTTGCGGAGATTGGTGCCGCGGCAGGTCT
Organism: Arthrobacter sp. UYP6; assembly: GCF_040547315.1. Lineage (NCBI taxonomy): Bacteria > Bacillati > Actinomycetota > Actinomycetes > Micrococcales > Micrococcaceae > Arthrobacter > Arthrobacter sp. UYP6. The sequence continues at coordinate 75,903 of NZ_JBEPPM010000009.1, read as the reverse complement.
GGAGCCGGAACGGGTGCGCTCCATGCTGGCCACGAACGAATTCACGGACACCGTGAACGCGGATATTGCCGAAGCCCGGTCCCTGGGCGTCAGCGGCGTTCCGTTCTTTGTCCTTGACCGCAAGTACGGAATCTCCGGTGCGCAGCCGGTTGAGCTCTTCAGCTCTGCCCTGGAACAGGCCTGGCAGGAAGCGCACCCGCTGGTGAACCTCACCCCGGTGGCGGCCTCAGGATCGGCGGACGGTCCCGCCTGCGGACCGGACGGCTGCTAGGGGCGGTGCAGGAGGGCGTCCGGTGTCGTACCCTTCACCGGCGTAATATGGATAGGCCGACTATTCGGCCTACCTCTCCAATCTCCAAGGTGCGTTCTCTTTGAAGTCCTCCTTTACCCAGGCGTTGGCCCGCGGCCTGAATATCAGGCACATCCGCTTCATGGCGCTCGGCTCGGCCATTGGCACCGGCCTGTTCTACGGGTCAGCGTCGGCCATCCAGTCAGCCGGCCCGGCAGTGCTGCTGGCCTACATGATCGGCGGCGCGGCTGTGTTTCTGGTCATGCGGGCACTTGGCGAAATGGCGGTGCGGCATCCGGTCTCCGGCTCGTTTGGACAGTACGCCAGCCGTTACCTCGGCCCGTTTGCCGGCTTCATCACGGGCTGGACGTTCGCCTTTGAGATGGCCATCGTGGCCATTGCGGACGTCACGGCCCTGGGTATTTACATGGGGTTCTGGTTTGCGGATGTTCCCCGCTGGATCTGGATCCTGGCCGCCGTCCTGCTGATCTCGGCCCTGAACCTGATGCGGGTCAAGGTCTTCGGAGAGACGGAGTTCTGGCTATCCATCATCAAGGTGGCCGCCATTATTGCCATGATTGTGGGCGGCGCGGCGATCGTCGTGTTCGGCTTCGGCCTGCCGGAGGCAGCCAACCCCGGCCTGGACACCATGCTGGGCTCGGGCGGCTTCTTCGCGAACGGCTTCTGGGGCCTGCTGGCGTCCTTCTCCATTGTCATGTTCGCGTTCGGCGGCATCGAAACAGTGGGCATCACCGCGGGTGAGGCCGAGAACCCCAAGAAAGCCATTCCGGCCGCGGTCAACACCGTCCCGGTGCGCATCCTGCTCTTCTACGTCTGCGCCCTGGGCGTGCTGATGATGATCTTCCCCTGGCAGGACATCAACGGCGAAACCAGCCCGTTTGTGCAGATCTTCGATTCCCTGGGCATCCCCGCCGCCGCGCACATCCTGAATGCCGTGGTCATCACCGCAGCCCTCTCCGCCATCAACTCCGACATTTTTGGTGCCGGGCGCATGCTCTACGGACTGGCGCAGCAGGGCCAGGCGCCGTCGTCGTTCGCGAAAGTTTCCCGGCACGGCGTGCCGTGGATGACTGTGGCAACCATGGGCGTGGTGCTGCTGGCAGGAGTGGTGCTCAACGCACTGCTGCCCGAATCACTATTTACGATCATTGCCTCGATCGCCACCTTCGCCACCGTGTGGGTATGGCTGATGATCCTGCTCTCGCACATTGCCATGAAGCGTGAGATCAAGCGCCTTGGCCTGCCGGCTTCCGAATTCGGCACCCCGTTCTGGCCCTTCGCCTCCTATGCTGCGCTTGCATTCATGGCGTTTATTGTTGTGCTGCTGGGCGTTATGCCGGGCACCCGGGTGGCGCTGGTGGTGGGCGCGGTCTGGATTGTCCTGCTGTTCGTGGCCTACCGGCTGTGGGTGCGCGGAGACGGACGCGTGCGCGCCGAGCTGGTTGACGAAACCGTCGACAGCCGCGCGGCAGCGGGCATCGACAGCTAATTTCGCTGCCCGGCAACTATTGAGCTGCAGCAGGCACGCGCAGCGCCAGTACGACGACGGCGGCTCCCACCCCGGCGAACATGGCTTCCAGCGGCTGGAATTCAACGAACGCCACTTCCCATGCTTCCAGTGCGATCAGCGCCGTTCCGGCAGCGATGGAGACCATGCGTGCAGACCGGTGACGGCGCAGCTGCAGCAGTCCTGCGAGGAGATACCCGCCTCCGCAACCGGCGGCAAGGAGCACTCCGGGAACCCGCCAGTCGGTAAACGGGGTGCGGTGCAGCACCGACGGATCGGCGTGCAGGAAGGCGCCGTCCGGATGAATGGCCAGAAGGATGCCGCCGCTCAGGGCCGCCGCAGCCGTGCCGAACTCCAACCCCAGCAGGGCACGCTCTTCTTTCCTGCGCTGACCCTCGGGGCTGCGGACATCAGTACCCCAGACATCTGGGCTCCGCTGTCGGCCCCGCCGTCGGCCCCGGATACGGCCGGCCGACTCCCGCACTTTTCCGTCCGGCGCCGCAGGCCCTGCCGCTGTCATGCTCTGAGTATTCGCTCTGCAGGTGCCAGCGTCCAGTGGTGTCCCGGATGCTTGGTCCGCAGGTATCCGCCGCGTACATGTGTGCCTAACTGGCACCTTTTGCTTGACTGTCGTCATAAGTCTCCTTAGATTGAGAGTGCCGTGGGTCACAGGGCGCATCACACCGCACTCAACGAGGAGCAGAGCCGTGACATTCTCCCTTCAGCTGTACACCGTCCGCCGGGAGCTTGAGGCCGACCTTCCGGGCACGCTCAAGCAACTGGCCGCCATCGGCTTCCGCGCGGTGGAGCCCTATAACTTCCATGCCAACCCGGAGGAGCTTTCCGAAGCCCTGCGGGAGAACAACCTGGGCGCACCGTCGGGCCACGCACCCCTGCTGCGCAGCGACCAGGACGCCATCTTCGACGCGGCGATAATCCTTGGCATCGGCACGGTGATTGATCCGCATGTTCCGGCGGAGCAGTGGACCACGCAGGAGGATATTGCGGCCACGGCTGCTGCCCTCAACGCAGCCGCGGAAAAGGGCGCGGCCCGTGGGGTGCGCGTGGGTTATCACAACCACTGGTGGGAGCTGCAGACCCTCGAGGACGGCCGCACCGGACTGGAGGTGCTGGCCGCCCATCTGAATCCCGAGGTGGTACTGGAAGTGGACACCTACTGGGCAGCCGTGGGCGGCCAGGATCCGGTGGCGCTGTTGAAACGCCTGGGCGACCGGGTGCGTTTCATCCACATCAAGGACGGACCCGCAACCTCCAACCCCGCCGATCAGGTGGCAGTGGGCAGCGGCAGCATGCCGGTCTGGGACATCATCGGCGCCGCAGGCGCCCTGGAAACCGGCGTGGTGGAACTGGATGACCACAACGGGAACATGATGGATGCGGTCGCAGCAAGCTTCGAGTACCTCAGTGCAGGAAGGACATCATGACCAAGCGCGGACCGGTCGGCGTCGGAATCATCGGGGCAGGCGTTATCAGCAAGGAATACCTCACCAACCTCACGTCGTTTCCCGACGTTAAAGTGCACATCGTGGCGGACCTCTACGAGGAGGTCGCCGCGAAACGGGCACAGGAATTCGGCATCGAGGAATCCGGCGGCGTTGAAGCCGCCCTGAACCATCCCGACGTCGAAATCATCGTGAATCTCACCGTTCCGTTCGCCCATGTTGAGGTTGCCACCGCGGCCGTGACAGCGGGCAAACACGTTTGGAGCGAAAAGCCGTTCTCGCTGGACCGCGAGTCCGGGCTGGGACTGCTCAAAGCGGCAGACGCCGCCGGAATGCGCCTGGGCTGTGCACCTGACACGTTCCTGGGCGCCGGCCTTCAGACCGCACGGCGGATGATCGAGAACGGAGACATCGGCACCCCGCTCACGGCCCTCACGCTGATGCAGTCGCCGGGCCCGGAGTCCTGGCATCCCAATCCTGCCTTCCTGTTCCAGGAAGGTGCCGGGCCGCTGTTCGACATTGGCCCGTACTACCTCACCACCCTGGTCCAGACCTTTGGTTCCATCCAGAAGGTGGGCGCCTTCGGCTCGCGTTCCCGGGAACTGCGCACCATCGGCTCGGGCCCGCGCGCCGGGGAGACGTTCGCCGTCACCGTTCCCACCCACATCAGCGCCATCGCCCAGTTCGAGAGCGGAGAGTCCTCGCAGAGCATTTTCAGCTTCGATTCGCCCTACAAACGTCCCGGCCTGGTGGAAATCACCGGAACCGAGGCCACCATTGCGTTCCCGGACCCCAACACGTTCGACGGCGATGTCATGATTTGCGCGACCGGCGCCGATGACTGGACCACCGTTCCCTCCACGGGTGCCACCACCTCGCGCGGCAGCGGAGTGCTGGAGATGGCACGGGCACTGCGCGAGGGGCGCCCGCACCGGGCGCAGGGCGAACTTGCCTATCACGTCCTCGACGCGATGGCTTCCATCACCGAGTCCGTGGAAACCGGTAACTTCGTCTCGGTGGACAGCACGGCGGCACGGGTTCCGGCCCTGCCCGAAGACTGGGATCCAACGGCCTTCACCCTGGACTGACGCGGACACCTTTATCGGTCGGCGGCGGGTAGCTTACCCGCCGCCCGAGGTTTCCGGCGGCGGGCAGCTCAGCCAGGCGGCGGGAAGCTCAGCCAGTCGATGGGCCGTTACCCGGCGGCGGGCGCCGGCGTTTCCGTCTGCACGGGGCAGCTCAGAGGACCGGTGGCGGCGGCTGAGATGTTTTCGGCCGGCACCAGCGCCGTGTACCCGGAGCCGACAACTACGTCAACGGTGGTGTCGGCACGGCCATCCTGAACGTACGCAGTTCCGGCGATCTGCTGCTGCAGGGTGAACGCTGCGGCCTCCCCCTCCGGGCCGGAAACCACAATGGCGGTCATTCCCTCACGGTTCACTGAACTGTTCCCCACTGTTCCGCGCTGGAATCCCCGTTCCGCGAGCGCGTCGGAAACCTGCGTGGCCAGCCCCGCCGTCGGCGTCGTGTTGTAGACATTGACCGTTACGGTGTCCGGGGACTGATAGGAGTAGGGCCCTGCGGGACACCCAGTGGAGGAGGCAACCGGCTTTGCTTCGGGTTCGGACAGAACGATCCATCCCTGCAGAACGGCCACGGCAAACAGTGCGGCGGCCAGCAGCAGCGTCGTGAGCGTTCCGATGACAATGCGGTGCCGCAGCTGCCGCCGGCGGACCACGCGCGCCAGCGCCGCTGCGTCGGCCTCCGCGTCAAAGACGGCGCCGAGGTCGTCCTCCGTGACGATCCGATGGCCGTGCCATTCGGTGGGATCACTCTTAGCTGTCCTGTTCCGGTGCTGGTGTCCGGTGAGCTTGTCAGTCATCGATCACCAGGACGCGTGCATGCAGAATAGTCCGCTGGTGCAGCGCGGTACGCACCGCGCGGTGCAGGCCGTCTTCCAGGTACATGGTGTCCCTCCATTGCACAACATGCGGGAACAAATCTCCGAAGAACGTGGAATCCTCCGCCAACAGCGCCCCCAAATCCAGGGTGCTCTTGGTGGTGACCAGCTCATCGAGCCGGACCTGCCGGGGAGGTACCGCTGCCCAGTCCTTGGGAGTCACATATCCATGGTCGGGGTAAGGGCGTCCGTCGCCAACAGCTTTGAAGATCACTAATACAGACTAAAGAAGAACTGCACCCTTTGAAACAGCGGGCCTCGGCGGGGCGTAAGCAATGCACTACATTACGGTCACGGAAGAGTCACAATCACGCCATCCGGCCTCTCACCAGCGAAAACACCGTCCCGGTGAGACAGCTGGCCGTTTTCCGGCAGCAGAGCCGCGGTGGGATACTGGCACGGTGACTTCTCCCCGCTTTGGCTTGCTGCTCGACGTCGACGGCCCGGTGGCCAGCCCCGTAACCCGCTCCGTTCCAGTCGGAATCATCGCCGACCTGGTGCAGTTGGCGGTTGCCGGCTGGCCCGTCATCTTCAACACCGGGCGGTCCGACGCTTTCATCCGCGAGCAGGTGATGGCCCCGATGATCGCGGCAGGACTTCCGGCGGACACCACGGTGCATGCCGTCTGCGAAAAGGGCGCCGTGTGGTTCTCCTTCACCGGCTCAGGTGCCTCCGACCCCCAGGTGGATTCCGCCCTGGCGCTGCCGGATACATATGCCGACGCCGTCCGCCGGCTGGTGGCCAAGAAGTACGCAGACCACATGTTCTACGACGAAACCAAGCGCGCCATGGTGTCCGTGGAACAGCACGTGGACGTGGCCACCGCCGACTATCTGGCCGAGCAGCAGCAGTTCGACGCCGATGCCCTGGCACTGATGCGGGAATTCGACCTCGGCGTCTGCCGACTTGACCACCACGCGCCGGATAGCGACGATTCCATCGACTACCGCATTGATCCCACCATCATCTCCACCGACATTGAGGCGCTGGGCGTCGGTAAGGATCTCGGTGCCCGCCGCGCCCTTTCGCTGCTGGAGACTGCCGGCACGGAGATCCCGCGCATCTGGCGCACCGTCGGGGATTCCCGGACGGACTACGCCATGGCCGATGAGCTGCAGGCGCTGGGCTACGAGGTGGCGCACGTGGACGTCCGCCCGGCCGACGGCGTCCCGGTCAAGCCCTACCCGGTGCTCACCGCCGGCGACCGCATCCACGAAGACGCCGGCGGTGCCTACTTTGCGCGCTGGGCGGCCATGGCGGCGGGCACGTCAACCGACGACGACGGCGTGAGCTAACGCCACTTGGGTTCGTGGCGTTCCGGGTGTTCTCGCGTTACGGGCAGAAATCCCGCCACTTTGGACAAGCGCACCCGTTTTGGGAATTCCCTGCCGTTTTAAACCGGCAGGGAATTCCCAAAGTGGAGGCAAAATCCCAAAGTGGTCGCGTCAGTCGTCAACCTGGCCGGAAACACGTGCCGCGTGAGCAGTCCTGCCCGGGCCGTGGATGGCGGTGACCCAGCGCAGCAGCGAGTACAGCAGCTGCGACGCCCCGGGCATGAACCCTGAACCGTGGTGGTAGACCGGATCCATGGTGGTCACCAGCAGCCGGGCCGGCTGGTTGACCTCGTCCACGTACAGCAGGGCGCCGGACTCGGCGCCGTCCTCCTCCATGACCACCAGGGACCGGGCGCCGGCGGGCGGATGCAGCAACCCGTGATGGTGCCAGGCCACGGCACGCGGCGTGAAGTACTCCCACATCGGATCCTCGGGCAGGCGCAGCCGCGTGCCGTTGTCCTCGCCGGTGCGCCAGGTCCAGAACACGGTGGGCCTAAATGAGTAGCCCACTCCGGGCAGCCACTGTTCCACTGTGTTCTCGCCGAGCACGATCACCGTCTTGCCCGGGTCCTGCAGCGCGGCACGGACGGCCGGCGCAAAACGTGCCAGCTGCCCGTGATGCAGGCGGTCCCCCACAATAATGGCGTCCAGGCCGGCGAGCACCGACGGATCAGCGTCGGGGAGGTAGACGGATTCGAGCCGGTAGGGGTGCAGGGCCGGATCGGCCAGGGTGCGCAGCGGCGGGAAGGTCCCGCAGTGCAGAAGTCCGATGCGCGGGGCAGCTCCGGCAGCGGGCGCGCGACGTCCGACGACGGAGGGTCGGACGGCGGCGGATCCGGCGGCGGCGGGATTGGCCGGCGGGCCCGTGGTTACTGAGGACGACGGCGCCGTACCCGACTCAGACGCCCGGCTTCGGCCCGCCCTGATTCCACCCTCGAGCCAGGCCACCAGGTTGGGACCGATCTTGCCGATGGAGTACCTGTTGTCGCTGAAGCTCTCCAGGTCATTGCCGCCGTGGACCAGCACTTCGCCCTCACCCAGCCGGTAGCTGTAATCCAGCGGCAGCCGGTACTGGCCGATGCCTGTGACAACGGTTGCCCCCTCGGGCAGGTCCAGGTGGTAGCCGCGGCCATAGAAACCGGCAACGCCAATCTCCTTCAGCTTTTCGTAGCTGTGCGTTCCGGGTACCCCCGTGCGGTAGTGCAGGTCGCGGTAGTCCACACCTTCCCACACCGGATGGGCCGTCACGGCGTGCGGCTGCACGTCGCGGGCGCCGCGGAATTCCAGCTTCCGCCAGCCCGCCAGCCCGTCGATGAAGGGTGTCACCACCTGCGCGTTGACCAGCACCCGGCCGCCGGAGCGGACAAAACCGGTAAGCGCTTCGCGGTGCCGGCTCAGCAGCAGATGGTCAACGCCGCCGCCGATAATGAGCCCGTCGGCGGAGAGGATCCGGGCGCGGGCGGCGTCGTCGTCGAGGTCGTACGCGTCAATGTCTTCCAGTGCCCCACGCCAGGAGGGGTCGCGCTGGCCGCGCATCGGTGTGCCGCCGATCAGCCGGAGAATCACGGAAGGTCCTTTCGAAGAGGAACGGAGGTGAGGGATGCGGAAGTGAGGGGTTCAGCCGGGGACGGAGCCGCGGCAAAGGGGGCGGAGCAGGTCTGCCGGCAGGAGGGCCCAAAGTCAGGGACCGCAATCACGCGGCTGCCCGACCCGGTGCCCACGGTGGGAGTGCAGATGGGCAGCCCGTAGACCGCGGACAGGGCCGAGCCGGTCAGAAGCTCATCGGTGGGACCCCACCGGGTGTCGTCGCTGCCCACAAAGAGCAGGGCATTGCGTGAGACGTGCAGCGCGTGGTCCGGATGGTGGGTGGTCATGATGACGGACATCCCGTCGGCGGCCAGCCCGGCCAGGACGCCGAGCACGCGGGACTGGTTGTGCAGGTCCAGCGCCGAGGCGGGTTCATCCAGGACCAGCAGCTCCGAGCCGGAGGCCACCGCCCGGGCGATCAGGACCAGCTGGCGCTGCCCGCCGGAAAGTTCGGAGTAGGTGCGCTGCGCCCAGTCGGCCACCCCCACCCGCTCCATCGCGGCATCGGCGGCTTCATGGTCCTCACGGCGCGGGGTTTGATAGGCGCGCAGGTGCCGGCTTCGTCCCATGAGCACCATTTCGGCAACGGTGAAGGACGTGCCACCGGCGCCGTGGTCCTGCGGGACGTAGCCGACGGCGGCCGCTGAACCGATCTGTCCCTCACTCGGGGTCAGCAGTCCGGACAGGCACTTGAGCAGGGTGGTTTTGCCGCGCGCATTGGGACCGAGAATGGAGAGAATCTCTCCGCGTTCCAGGGTGAAGCCGAGGTTCCGGAACAGCCACGGGCGCACGCGGGAGTAGCGGAATCCCAGCCCGGTGACCTGCATCAGGGGTTGGGCCGCGGCCGGGACGGACCCGGGCTTCAGGACGGGAAGGGTGGTCATCGGGTGCCGCCTTTTTTCTGGGAACGGGCCAGCAGCAGCACAAACACCGGGGCGCCGATGACGGCGGTCAGGATGCCCAGCGGCAGTTCGCTGCTGGTCATGGAGCGGCTGAGGGTATCGATCAGCATCAGATAGGTACCGCCGAGCAGCAGGGACGCCGGCAGCAGTACGCGGTGGTCCGGGCCCACCCAGAGCCGGGCCAGATGCGGAACCACCAGTCCCACCCAGCCGACAGCGCCGGCCACGGCCACGGTGCCGGCGGTCATCAGGGCCACCGCGCACAGCAGCACCACGCGGGAGCGGTGCGGATTCACACCCAGGGCCGCGGCGTCGTCGTCCCCCAGCGAGAGCACATTCAGGCGCCACCGCATGGCCAGGACCACGGCGGCGCCGATCGCGATCGGAATCAGTGCGGTGAGTACCAAGTCGTAGCCGGCGGCGGCGATGGAGCCCAGCAGCCAGTGCACAATCGAGGGCAGCTCGGAATACGGATCGGCGGTGTAGGTGATAAAGGAGACCAGGGCGTTGAAGAACGCCGCCACCACAATGCCGCCGAGCACGATCATCAGCATGGGCCCGCCGCTTCCGCCGAGACGGCCCAGCAGGAGCACGACGGCGAGCGCGGCCAGCCCAAACCGAACGCTCCGCCCACCATCGCGCCGCCGGACAGGCCCAGGGTCAGCACCAGCACGCCACCGAAGGAGGCTCCGGCGGTCACGCCGATGATGTCCGGGCTGACCAGCGGGTTACGGAACAGTGCCTGCAGACACGCGCCACCCAGGGACAGGGCGCCACCCACCAGGAACGCCAGCAGGACCCGCGGCAGGCGCACGTCCAGTACCACGGTGGCTTCCTGATCGGTCCAGGTCCGGCGCAGGGCACCGTCTCCGCCGCCGGCGCCGAAGAGGGCGGTGGCCTCGTTGGCCAGGATGCGCAGGATTTCATTCGGCGGCACCCAGTACCGGCCCGCCGCCATGGAGACCAGGGCCACCGCGCTCAGGATTAGGACGCACAGCAGCAAAGGCACCTTGTGGCTGCGGGGTGCCGGGCGAGGTGCCGGGCGAGCTGCCGCCGCCGTCGTCGTCGTCGTGCCGGGCTTAGCCGCGGAAGACGTCATAGCCGGCGCTTCCGCTGTTGAGTTCCAGCCGCAGGGCGGCGTCGATCTGTGCCGAGGAAATCTCGTAGTTGTACAGGTAGGAGATCTTCTCCTTCATGGCGGCGCGCAGGGTGTGTCCGGTGAGCCGGGGGTGGTAAAGTTCGGCGGCCCACTGCCACATCAGCGGAGACTCGGCGCACGGAACCTCCCAGCGGTAGCCGCCCAGCGGAGCCTTGTAGACGCGGCGGTTGCGCACGGCGGAAACAGAAGCCAGCGACTTGTCCGCGTAAACCTCGGCGGGCGTGCGGGCGTCGAAGCCACCCAGGGTGATAACCTCCGGATCCCAGCTGATGAGCTGTTCGGCGCTGACCACGTTTTCCGCGGACATGTTGTCCGCGGCCACGTTCCGGCCACCGGCGAGTTCCATCCAGTAGTGCATGTAGGAGGACTTGTTGGACGCAGAGTAGCCGTCCCCGGACTGGCCCAGATGGACCGCGCGGACCGGGGTCGTGACGCCGGAGAGTTCCTTCTTCAAGCGGGTAATCTCGGCCTGCATCCAGCTCACAATCTCGGTGCCGCGCTCGGGCTTGCCAACGATCGTGGAGAAGAGCGAAACCCAGGTTTCCAGATGTTCCTGCGTGCCGTAGAGCAGGCAGACGGTCTTGAAGCCGGCGTTCTCCAGCGGTTCCACGAGGCCGTCGCCCTGATCCGCCCACTGGAACACGACGTCGGGCTCCAGGTCGGTGAGGGTTTCGATGTTGGGCGTGAAGCTGGACGGGGAAATGGTAGTGGTGCTCTTCGACTCCGGGTACATCTCGCCGAACAAGCCCTGCTTATTGGCTTGGAGGGTGGATTCGTTGATGCCCACAATCCGGCCGTAGCCGCCGTCCACCGCGGCCAGCATGGAAGGGGAGGGAATCACGGTGGTGGCGATCCGCTGCACCGGAGAGTCAAAGGAGACCTGGACGCCGCGCATGTCGGTGACGGTGAAGCCTCCCGAACCGGCACCGCTGCCGGCGGCTGCAACCGTTTCACGGGACGAGCAAGCACTCAGGGCAAGGGCCAGAAGGCCCAGACCGGCACCGCCGAGGAGCGTGCGGCGGGAGGTCCCAGGTGGGGGAACGGAGGCGGACAAAGAAGTTCCTATCGCTACGGGTAGGTAAGGCTTACCTAAAGACTGATGTACATATCAGACCATATGTACTCGATTAGCGCATATTTATGTGTCGTAATTAAGTAGGCTGTCGAACTGCCGGAGAGGCGGAGGTTGCCGCCGCCCAGGCGCCGGCGGACGGAACCGGAGGCCGCCCCTCCCGCGGCCGGACGCCTGCCGCGAGAGGACAGCCGAGCTACACAGGGGACCAAATCCGCCCGGCGAATTGAGCCGGCCAGGTGTCTCCATGAGTCTCCGTGTTACGTTGTCGCTCAGTTTTAGTTCAGTAAACCTACAGGTCAGAGGCTCATTCTGACCCGGACGCGTAACATTCGATACTTACTTGACAGGACGCGGTGGTAGCTTCGCGTTATGACTGAGATTCCCCTCTCCATCCCTGTCCTGGATCTGAGTACCGCCCGAGGTGCTGACGGATCCTTCACGTCGGAGTTCATCGAACAGCTCCGTGATGCAACTCACCGGATTGGCTTCTTCCAGCTGGTGGGGTATGGCCCGGGCGAGGCCAAGGTGGACGATTTGTTCGACGTCACCAAGCGCTTTTTTGACCTGCCTTTGGAGGAACGGCTGGAGTTGGATAACCGGAAATCTCCACACTTCCGCGGCTACACCCGCCTCGGCACAGAGCTGACCCAGGGGCGCCCGGACGCCCGCGAACAGGTGGACTTCGGGCCGGAGCGTGAACCGGCTGCGGATTATCCAAAGCACCAGCCGTTCTGGCTGGTTCAGGGCCCCAACCAGTTCCCGGACGACGCGCTGCCCGAGCTGCGGGAAAAGTCCATGGAATGGGGCCGGCTGATGTCGGATGTGGGCACCGAGCTGCTCAGTGCCATTGCCGTATCCCTGGAGCTGCCCGAGCACCACTTCGCCGAGCCGTTCGAAGGCACGCCAGCTTGGATGGCCAAGCTGATCCACTATGTGGGCGGCGTGGTCAAGGAAGCCGGCACCCAGGGCGTCGGTTCCCATGCCGACTACGGGTTTGTCACACTGCTGCTGCAGGATTCCGTAGGCGGGCTGGAGGTGCGTCCGCACGAATCGGACACCTGGATTCCTGTGGAACCAATCCCGGGAGCCCTGGTGGTCAACCTGGGCGAGATGCTCGAAGTTGCCACGCAGGGTTACCTCTCCGCCACCATCCACCGCGTCACGGCTCCGGCTCCCGGCGTGGACCGCTACGCCATTCCCTTCTTCTGGTCCCCTCGTCTGGACGCCGTGATTGATTCGGTCCAGCTTCCGGTGGAGCTGGCGGCTCAGTCACGCGGAATCTCCGACGATCCGGAAAATCCAATGCTGGCGTCCTACGGGTCCAACGTACTCAAGGGCTGGCTGCGCGCGCATCCGCAGGTGGCTCAGCTGCATCATCCTGAGCTGGTTTCCCGGTAAAGGTTCGATTACAAGACTGGCCCGGGGATGCGCACGGCGTCAGTAGGAGCGGGGCAATCCCAGCACTTTTGTTGCCACGAAGCTCTTGATCAGGTTGTTGTTGACCGGAGCCACCTGGAACATGCGGGTTTCACGGAACTTGCGCTCCACATCATATTTATCCACGAAACCGTACCCGCCGTGGGTATCAAGGCATGCATTGGCGGCTGCCCAGCTTGCCTCCGAAGCGAGATGCTTGGCCATATTCGCCTCCGCACCGCATGGCTCGCCGGCATCGAAGAGCCGTGCCGCTTCGATGCGCATCATGTCCGCGGCACGGACCTTCATGTAGGCATCCGCGATGGGAAACTGAACTCCCTGATTGACGCCGATCTTTCGGCCGAACACCACGCGGCTGTTGGCATACTCCACGGCGCGACGGGTGAACCAGTAGCCATCACCGATGGCCTCCGAAGCGAGCAGGATGCGTTCGGCGTTCCAACCGTCAATAACGTAGCGGAACCCGCTGCCAACCTGACCAATGACGGCTGACGCCGGGACACGCATGCCCTGGTAGAAGACCTGGTTAGTGGCGTAGTTGAACATGGTGCGCACCTTTTCCACCCTGAGCGTGCAGGGTTGCTCCGAACGGATCGGCCGCAGATCCACCAGAAACAGGGTCAGGCCATGCGTCTTGTCGGTGCCCGCGCCGACCGGCTTCTGAGACGTGCGGGCCAGAACGAACATAAGGTCTGATTCATCAATCCGACTGGTCCAGCTCTTATGTCCGGTCATCACAAAGTGATCACCGTCCCGGATCGCCGCTGTCTCGATGCTTGTTGTGTCAGAGCCTGCCTTGTCCTCGGTGATAGAGAACGCCTGTAATCTGAGCTTTCCCGAGGCGATGAGCGGCAGATAGGCCTCTTTCTGCTCAGCGTTGCCGTGGCGCAGCAGCGCGCCCATGGTGTACATCTGTGCATGGCAGGCTGCCGAATGCCCTCCGGAATTGTTGATTTCCTCCATGATGACGCTGGCCTCGGTCAACCCCTGCCCCAGCCCCCCGTACTCGGTCGGGATCAGCGCGCCCAGCAGTCCGGCCGCAGTGAGCCTGTCCACAAATTCCAGCGGATAGCGGCGGTTCTGGTCGGTTTCACGCCAGTACTCATCTGGAAACTCAGCGCACAGGGCACGGGTCTGCTCGCGTAGCTGTACCAGGGCACCTGTCGACGTAGGCATCATTACTCCTTGAAGTAAGGCTGGAATCTATTACGGCGAAACTTCGCCCCCTTGGCCATCGACCATACGCTAATATATTTGGTCCTTACAAGACCCCTCAAAACTCTGGCAATTGGCGAAAATCTGAACAAGAATAGGCGTCAAGCTCAATATATTCACTTCAGGAGACCAATGATGGAGCACGAAGCAACCGGGAACAAAGCAAACGGAAACCCAGTAGTGCCGGGATGGACCGGCCGGTTGTTCGAGGACTTTTCTCCCGGTGAGATCTACTACCATCCCTTCGGCAAGACGGTCACGGAAGCGGACAACCAGTCCTTCACACTGATGACGCAGAACGTGGCCAAGACTCACGTGGACCGCAATTTCGCGAAGGACACCGAGTTTGGCCTGCCCCTGGTTAATTCTGCTTTCACGCTCGCACTGGTCACGGGCCAGTCAACCATCGACCTGTCCATGAACGTCTTCGCGAACCTGGGCTGGGATGAGGTCCGGATGCCCAACCCGGTGTTTGAAGGCGACACCATCTATTCACGCTCCAAGGTCCTTTCCACCCGGATTTCCGCGTCACGCCCCCACCTGGGCCTGGTCGCCGTAGCCACCGAAGGCTTCAACCAGGACGGCAGAATCGTGATCAGCTACCGCCGGACCTTCATGGTGTACAGGGAGGGCCACCTTCCCAGCGTCACGTCCGCACGCCCGGACGAATCCACCCTGCCTGACGTCGGGGACTTCCGGTGACAGCCACTATGAGATCCCCAGAAGTCAAAAGAATTCTGCAACCTGCCGCAAAGGAGCAGTGAATGGGCCGGCTGCCCCTTGAGGGCATCACCGTAGTCTCTCTGGAACAGGCCGTCGCAGCTCCGTTTGCGACCCGCCAGCTCGCCGACCTGGGTGCGCGCGTTATCAAGGTGGAACGAGATACCGGGGACTTTGCCCGCGGTTACGACACAAAGGTCCACGGCATGGCCAGTTACTTTGTCTGGCTGAACCGGTCCAAGGAAAGCATTGTCCTGGACCTGAAATCCGAGGACGGCATTGCCGTGCTGCGCAAGCTCGTGTCCAGGGCGGATGTCCTGGTCCAGAACCTTGCCCCCGGCGCCATCGAACGGCTCGGCCTTGGGCCCGACGATGCCCTGGCTCTGAACCCGCGGCTGATCCATGCCTCCATCTCCGGCTACGGCCGCGGCGGCTCCTACGAAACCAAAAAGGCCTACGACCTGTTGATCCAGTGCGAGGCCGGCCTTCTCAGCGTCACCGGCACCCCCGACTCCCCCGCCAAGGCAGGCGTCTCCATTGCAGACATCTCCGCCGCCATGTACACCTACTCCGGCATCCTGACCGCACTGCTGCAACGGGCCTCTACGGGCCGGGGCGACGTCCTGGAAATCTCCATGCTTGAAGCCTTGGGGGAATGGATGTCCCAGCCGTACTTCTACGCTGAATACGGTGGTTCACCGCCTGTCCGCAGTGGCGCCCAGCATGCGAGCATCGCCCCCTACGGACCGTTCAGCGCCGCGGACGGCATGGTATTCCTGGGCATCCAAAACGAGCGTGAATGGAACGTGTTCTGCTCCGAGGTCCTGGGCCAGGCCGGGCTGGCCCAGGACCCGCGTTTCGCCGCCAATGACCTGCGGGTGGCTAACCGTCCAGTACTTCATGAGGCGATAAACAGTGTCCTAAGCGGGTTGCCCTCTGCGGAGATCCTGGCCCGACTTGATGCCGCGGGCATCGCCAACGCGCAGCTGCGGACCATGCATGAATTCTCCACGCACCCGCAGCTGGCCGAACGCAACCGCTGGAGGGACGTCGATTCCACGGTAGGCCCGCTGCGCAGCCTGATCCCCCCAGTGACGTCACGCGAAGCCGATATCCGAATGGCTCCGGTGCCGGAAATCGGCGAGCACACAGACAAGATCCTGTCCGAACTCGGGTTGGACTGACAGGATCTTTCACCCGCGGCACCGCCAGCCGCGGCCGGTCGGGGGCCAGACACTGATGCCGTATGTTTGGTGGGGAGAATTATCAGAAAGAGTCCGCAGATCATGACCAGCCGCACACCGCGCAACAGCACACGCCCGCAACTGAGCGAGAAGGCCACCGCGCACATCCGCGGCCTCATCATGTCGGGTGAACTGCGTCCCGGCACACTGGTCCGTCCCGAGACCATCGGCGAGGAACTGGGCATCTCCTCCACACCGGCGCGCGAGGCGCTGCAGGCACTTCGGGTGGAAGGCTTCTTGGAACTTGTGCCCCGGCACGGTTTTGTCGTAGCACCGCTGACGGGTGAAGACATCCGCGACCTGTTTCAGGTGCAGGCCCTCATTGGCGGGGAGCTCGCAGCTCGGGCGGCCGTGAAGGCAACCGAGCAGGACGTAGCCGAACTCGAGGCACTGCACCACGAACTGATCGCCGCCGCGGTCCGGAACAACAATGAACTGCTCGAAGAGAAGAACCATGCCTTCCACCGTGAGATCAACCTGATGGCAGGCTCACGGAAGACGGTCTGGCTCATGGGCCTGGTCACCCGGTATGTCCCCCGGGAGTTCTATTCCTCGATCGCGGGCTGGCCGCGGGCAACCATGGACGACCACGCCGAACTCCTCGACGGCATCAAGGCCGGGGATGCGCAAGCAGCCCGGACGGCAATGCACAAACACATCGTGCATTCCGGCGAGCTGCTTGCTGCCCACTTCGACTCCCGCATTTCCTCGGCTCCGACTGAATAATCCAGTCCCCTGCCAAAGGGGTTCAGTTCTCGAAAAGGATCACCTGCCGTACGGCCAGGCCGTCGGCCAATTTGTCGAGGGAGGCATTGATCTCGGAGAGTGCAATGCGCCCCGAGATCAGTTCCTCGACGGGAAGCTTTCCGTCCCGCCACAGTTGGACGTACACCGGAATGTCACGCGAAGGCACCGCGGAGCCGAGATATGAACCGATGATGGTGCGGGCCTCGCCTGTGAGTCCGAGCGGAGCAATCGTGGAACGTGCATCCGGGGATGGAAGCCCTACGGTGACGGTGGTGCCCCCGACGCCGGTGGCCGCCACTGCTGTTTCGAAGGCCCGTGGATGCCCTGCTGCTTCAATGACCACAGGCGCTTTAACCCCGTTTACCTCCAGCTCAGCCGGCGAATACACTTCGTCTGCTCCCAGCTCCTTGGCCCGTGCCAGCTTTTCAGGGTTCGCATCGACGCCGATGACCTTACCCTTGCCGAGCGAAATTGCGGTCAGGAGCGCTGCCATGCCCACGCCGCCCAGGCCAA
This sequence comes from Arthrobacter sp. UYP6, assembly GCF_040547315.1. Taxonomy (NCBI): domain Bacteria; kingdom Bacillati; phylum Actinomycetota; class Actinomycetes; order Micrococcales; family Micrococcaceae; genus Arthrobacter; species Arthrobacter sp. UYP6. The sequence goes on along the minus strand of NZ_JBEPPM010000009.1, from coordinate 58,730 downwards.
CGACCATGACTGCGTCGCCGTCCCTGGGCTTGCCCGCGTTAATAACCGCGCCGCCTCCGGTCAGGACGGCGCATCCGAGGACAGCGGCAATTTCCGGGGGCACGTCGTCGTCCACGGGGACGACTGACTGTCGGTTCAGCACGGCGTGGGTCGCGAAACCGGAAACTCCTACGTGGTGTGAAATATCCGTCCCGTCGCGGTGCAGCCGGTAGTGGCCGCCCACCAGGACTCCGGCATTGTTCGCCGCTGTGCCGGGCGTGCACGGCAGTTTTCCGTCCGTCAGGCAGTTGGCACACTCACCGCAGCGGGGCAGGAACACAGTGGTCACCTGTTGCCCGATTTTGAGGTCTGAGACATTCGCACCCACCTTCTCGACGATGCCTGAGGCTTCGTGTCCAAGCAGCATGGGCGTAGGCCGCACGCGGTTGCCGTCGACGACCGAGAGATCGGAATGGCACAGGCCCGCGGCGCGGATTCGGATCAGGACTTCGTCGGGGCCCGGCTCATCGAGGTCCAGCTCGACAATCTTGAGCGGTTCGGACTGCGCGTACGGACGCGGCAGGCCGATCTCTTCGAGAACAGCACCGGTGATCTTCATGGGAACTCCTTGGGTTGGGCCGGGTCGCACACCCGTTGCGTTGCTCGCGGGGAAAGCAGACTGCCCTCCGTTTCCGGTAGCAACCGCGGCGGACTGCATCAGCATTGACACGGCCTAATATTTTGAGAATTCCCTGAAACTAGCAGGGTTGATGATTCAACGACAACCCTATTGACCACCCCAATATATCCGGATAGCGTGGCCACACTGCTGCTGAGCCCGCGGAGGGGATTGCTACTTGCGGGGCCGCAGGAAGCCAATCAAAGGAGATTGCACGTGGTCAACGAAACCAAGCTCCATATCCTCGAAACGGGCACCATGGAGGCCGACCTGACGTGGTTGCTGCTGAAGCCGAACCGGATTATCAGGGACCGGGATCACCGCTACCAGGAGCGTGCCTGGGGCGAGGTGCCGACGCATGCGGTCCTGATCGAACACCCGGAAGGACGCATCCTCTGGGACACCGGTGTACCGCGGAACTGGGAGGAACACTGGGGCCCCACCGGATTCGACAAGTTCTTTCCGGTGCTTGACGATCCCGAAGGCAAAACCGGCTATCTCGATTCGAGCCTCGCCCAGCTTGAGCTCACACCGGAAGACATCGACGTACTGGTGCTCTCGCACCTTCATTTTGACCACGCGGCGAATGCGCGCCTTTTCGACAACGGCAAAACCCGAATCCTCACCAGTCAGGCCGAGCTCGACGGAGTGGCTTCCATTACCGGATACAGCCAGGGCGCGCACATTCCAGACGACTTCCTGGGGCTCGATATCGGTGGCATCAAGGGCGACGAGGAGATCATCCCCGGCGTGAGCGTTATCCAGACTCCCGGGCATACCTGGGGCACCATGTCGTTGCTGGTTGATCTGGAAAATGAGGGTTCCAAGCTTTTCACCTCCGATGCCGTGTACCTGGCAGACTCCTGGGGTCCGCCAGCAGTCGGCGCCGCGATTGTGTGGAACAACCTCGCCTGGCTGGAGTCCGTAGAGAAGCTCCGCAGGATCGCGCAGGAGACTAATGCGGAAGTTATTTTCGGGCATGACGAGGACCAGAAAAAGCTGCTCAGGCTTGCACCGGACGGCTACTACTCATGATCCTCTACGACTTCCGCTGCCCGGGCGGGCACCGGTTCGAGGCCGGTGTGCAGTCAATGAGCGCGCCGAATCCCGAATGCCCTAGGTGTGGAGCAGCCACCAGCCGAGTTCCAAGCAGGATGAACATCGGCGGCGTGGCCGATTCAGGACCAAGCCGCGCCCAGATGCCGCACAGCTGGGAGGGCATCGGCCGCGGGCACCCCGACGCCGTCGCGCACTGGCGCAAAAAGGTGGAGCGGCGCGAGAAGCTCGAGGAAAAGTACCCCGAGCTCGCCGGGGACCGGCGGCCCATCCTCGCCCATGAAGGCATCTTCTCGGGACGCCCTTTGCGTGCCGGCGATGACATCGGCGCATCAGTTGCTGCGGCAACCGAAGCCACCAAATCACAGGCAGCCAAGACTCCGCAGGAGAAAAAGTGACCGATATTGTGCAGGCCGCTGTTGGAACGACGACAATCCTCGCCGACGTGGACAGCATTGAAAGCCGGGACTACGAGAGTCCGCTTCCAGTCGCGGGTGGCTTGGTCATGAAGATGATTCGTGCGAATGTCTGCGGCTCCGACGTGCACATCCTCCATGGCAACCATCCGCTGGTCCGTCCGGGTTGCGTCATGGGACACGAGGGAATCGGCCGGGTAGCTGCGTTGGGTGAAGGGGTTTCAACCGACTTCGCAGGGCAGCCGCTTGCCGTCGGGGACAGGGTTGTCGCGACATACTTTCAGGCGTGCCGACGCTGCCCGGAGTGCAACAACGGCCACGGCAACATTTGCCGGAACGCCTACACCGGCTGGTCCACGAAGGCCGAGACTGCTCCGCATTTCTTCGGGACCTTCGGCACCTACTACGCGGTGGGTCCCAACCAGGCGGTGTACAAGGTCCCCGACGCCGTCTCGTCGAAGGCTGCCTCCTCGGCCAACTGCGCCCTGTCCCAGGTGTACTACGGCTGCCTCCTCGGTGAAGTTTCGTACGGTGACAAGGTTGCCATTTTCGGTGCCGGCGGTCTGGGCGTATGTGCCTCTGCCGTCGCCTCGACCTTGGGGGCCGAGGTGTTCGTGGCCGAGATGATGCCTAGCCGGCTGACGAAGGTTCAGGAGTTCGGGGCCCACCGCACGATTGACCTCTCACAGGCGGCCGATGGGGAAGGCCGGGTGCAGCTCGTGAGGGAGGCAACCGGGGGCGGCGCCGACGTCGTCATCGATCTGACCGGCGTGCCCTCGGCGTTTTCCGAGTCCGTCCGCTCCGCCCGCGCGGGCGGCATCGTCGTCGAAATCGGCAACATCTCGCCCCATAAATACACTGAGTTCGATCCCGGCACGTTCACGCGGACGGGCGTGCAGATCCGCGCAGCAATCCGCTACCCGCTTGAGGTGCTGGGCAAGGCAGTTCGGTTCATTGCGGACACTCCCCATTTCCCCTGGGAGTCCCTTGTCGACGCCGACTTCACCCTCGATAAGGTCACCGATGCCATCGCCGCTGCGGAATCGCGGAGGGTGACCCGCGCCGGCATTGTCATCGACGACTGAGTTCCGGGCGGGGCGGCAGCCCCGCCCGTTCCAACAACCCCTGGAGAATGATGTCCAACACCGCTGTCGAGTCCGAAGCTACACGGACAGGCGTCACCACCGCTTTTATCGGAGGAAAGCACGTCCCTGCCTCTGGCACCTACCAGAACATTGACCCGGCGACGGGGACCGCGATCGGTGAGGTGTCCCGGTGCGGCGCGGAGGATGTCGACTACGCCGTTTCTTCCGCCCGCGCAGCCCAGCCCGGGTGGGCCGCCACCAAACCCGAGGTCCGCGCCGACCTACTTCAAGCCCTGGCAGCAGCGATCCTGGCCAACAGCGATGAACTGACCCGCCTTGAATCAGAGGACACAGGAAAGCCGCTCACCCAGGCACGGACCGACGCCACCGTCGCGGCCCGTTACTTCACTTTTTACGCCCGGGCCATCGACTCCTATTACGGGCTCAGCCTGCCCGTTGATGAGTCCTTCCACGTCTACACACGCCGTGAGCCGCTGGGAGTATGCGGAAGCATCATTGCGTGGAACTATCCGATGCAACTGTTCGGGCGGGCGGTGGCCCCCGCACTCGCCACCGGCAACACGGTGGTCATCAAACCGGCTGACGAGACTCCGCGGACAGCGGTGCGGATCGCCGAGCTCGCCGTCGACGTCGGCATCCCGGCCGGCGTGCTCAACGTCGTGACCGGCATCGGAGCCGAGGCGGGAGCTGCCCTTGCCGCGCATCCCGGCATCAACCACATCGGTTTCGTGGGCTCAACCACGGTAGGCACCTCCATAGCCACGGCGGCAGCCCAAAACCTGATTCCGGCGGTGTTGGAGCTCGGCGGCAAAAGCCCGCACATCGTCTTCCCCGACGCCGATCTGGACCAGGCAGCACTGTTCATCACCAAGGGAATCCTGCAGAACGCAGGACAGACTTGTTCCGCCGGTTCCCGTCTCCTGGTGCACGCGGATGTGGCGGAGGACCTCCTGGCGAAGCTAAAGGACGCCTTTGAGGCGGTTCGGATCGGCCCCGGATCGCAGGATCCGGACCTCGGACCGCTCGTTTCACTCAAGCAGCAAAAAAGGGTGAGCGCATTCGTGGAAGGGGCCGGGGGAAGGATCATCACGGGAGGGCAGGCGCCAACGCACATTGAGGCGGGCGCCTTCTTCGAACCCACGATCATTGCCGGCGTCGACCCGACTGCCGACATCGCCCAGCAGGAGGTGTTTGGCCCGGTGCTTGTGGCCATGACGTTCATCAGCGAAGAGGAAGCCGTAGGCCTGGCCAACGGCACCGAATATGCCCTCATGGCGGCAATCTGGACGAGCGACGTTTCCCGCGCCCACCGGCTGGCTGCGCGCGTGCAGGCCGGACAGGTGTATGTAAACGCCTACGGAGCAGGCGGCGGCGTGGAGTATCCCTTCGGAGGGTTCAAGAAATCCGGCTACGGCCGGGAGAAAGGCCTGGAGTCGCTCAATGCCTATACCGCCACCAAGACCGTCATAGTGAAGCTGTGAGGGCCGGGCCGAATCAGGAAAGAACAGTCATGTCCCTCACCCAAACGTACGCCCGCCATGCCCTCGCACCGTTGGCCCTTCCGCAGGACCGCAGCGAATGGATGCACAACCTGCTGTTCGATTACCTTGCAGTCGCCCTCGGCGGGGCAGAACGCGACTCGGCTCGTTCTGCCAGAGCTGCTTACTCGCCGCTCTCCACTCCGGATGGTTCCGCCTCTGTCATCGGGGGCGGGTACCGGCTTGGCACTGAGGACGCAGCTCTTGTCAACGGCATCACGGCCCATGGACTGGAACTCGACGACACTTTTGAGGAAGCCTCGCTTCACCCGGGTGTTGTGGTGTTTCCTTCGCTGCTCGCGGTGGCCGAGGAACAGGGTTCCACCTTTGGCGAAGTACTCGACGCCGCAGTCGTCGGCTACGACGTGATGTGCCACATGGGCGTCGTCCTTGGTGCCGCCGAGAGCTACGGGCGGGGCTTTCATCCCACGGGCGTGGCGGGGGCCATCGGGGCGGGTGCGGCGGTGTCGCGGCTTCGCGGCCTGGACGAGGACCAGACGGGGAACGCCATCGGAATTGCAGCGGACCTCGCCGCAGGTTCCCTCGAATTCCTCTCGGACGGCGCCTGGACGAAGCGGCTCAACGCCGGGCATGCCGCCGCCGTCGGGGTGCGCGCTGCGCGCCTTGCTGGAGCAGGATTCATCGCTCCCCGGGACGCACTGGAGGGCAGGGACGGCTTCCTGTCCAACTACGGGCAGGGGTTCAGCCCTGACCGCGCGACGCCGATCGAAGCCGGTGAGTTCGCTTGGCGTACGAGCATAAAACTCTATCCCTGCTGCCGGTACATGCACGGCAACCTTGACCTGCTCCTGGACTTGGCAACCCAGCGTCCCGGACTCACTCCAGCGGATATCGAGGACGTTGAACTTGCCGTCATCCGGGCAGGGGCGCGGCTGGTTAGCCTACCTGCCGACGCCAAGCTCCGGGTTGAGTCGGCGGTCGACGCGCAGTTCAACATGCCCTACGGCGCTGCTCTTGCTCTCACCACGGGAAGTGCGACAGTTGAACAGTTTGATTGCGCGGCGGAGCTTACCCCCCAGCTCCTGCCGCTCATGCGCAAAGTCCGCTGTATAACGTCTGACGCAGTTGAGGCAGCTTTTCCTGCCGCATGGACGGCTGAGGCCAAAGTGACGTTCACGGACGGCACCGTGGTCACTTCAAGAACGGATGCTTTTCGCGGATCGCCCGGTGCGCGGCCCACACGCGAGGACTTGCTCGGAAAGGCCACCGGTTTGGTTGGCACCGAGCAGGCACGAAGGCTGCTGGACGTTTTCGAACACAGGCGGTCAGAACCGTTAGGAGCTTTCCTTTCCGATATGACCAGCGCCAAGGCGCCTTCCGGGCCCTAACCGCTGATGTCTCCGGAGCCTCCGGAGTCGGTCCGGCGCCGGCATTGTCACGTAGCATGGCCACCGTGACTTCTACTGCCAGCCCCCAGGTCCAATCAGCCGCAGAACTCTCCACACGCGTGCAGGATCCGCTCTGGTGGCGGCAGGCTGCTGTCTACCAGATCTATCCGCGCAGTTTCGCCGATTCCAACGGGGACGGGATCGGCGATCTGCAGGGCATTACGTCTCGAATCCCGTATCTCAGCTCACTCGGTGTGGATGCCGTCTGGCTTAGCCCGTTCTACCCCTCCGCCCTCGCGGACGGCGGCTACGACGTCGACGATTACCGCGACGTCGACCCCAAGCTCGGCACTCTGGAGGACTTCGACGCAATGATTACCGCCCTCCATCGGGCCGGCATCAAGCTCGTTGCGGACATCGTGCCCAACCACACGTCCAACCGCCACGCCTGGTTCCAGGAAGCGCTGGCATCGCCAAAGGGATCCGCCGCCCGCAACCGCTACATCTTCCGGGACGGCAGAGGCCCCAACGGTGACGAGCCGCCGTCGGACTGGGATTCCGTCTTTGGCGGCCCCGCCTGGGAACGGATCGGAGACGGCCAGTGGTACCTGCACCTCTTCGCGAAGGAGCAGCCGGACCTGAACTGGGACAACCGCGAGGTCCGGAACGATTTCCTGACCACCCTGCGCTTCTGGTCCGACCGCGGGGTGGACGGCTTCCGGGTGGATGTGGCGCATGCCCTGACCAAGGACATGACCGAGCCGCTCCCGTCCAAGGCGGATCTTGGCGCGGAAAGCGACAACAACAACGGCCTGCATCCGTTCTGGGACCGAGACGAAGTCCACGAAGTTTTCGCGCAGTGGCGCAAGGTGTTCAACGAGTACACCCCGCCGCGCACCGCTGTGGCCGAGGCCTGGGTGCACGCCGACCGCCGCGCCCGTTATGCCAGCCCCACCGGGCTTGGTCAGGCCTTCAACTTTGATCTGCTGAAGGCCGGCTGGAACTCCGGGCAGTTCCGCGACATCATCACCAAAAACCTGGCCGAGGCGAAGTCCTCCGGTGCGTCGTCGACCTGGGTCTTTTCAAACCACGACGTCGTCCGGCACGCCACCCGCTATGGCCTGCCCGTGCCCGGGCCCGCCGGCGGAAGCCAGGACGGCGCGGCCTGGCTGATGAGCGGCGGCAAGGAACCCGCGCTGGACCACACGCTCGGCGAGCGCCGTGCGCGCGCTGTTTCCCAGCTGATGCTGGCGCTGCCCGGCTCCGCCTACTTGTTCCAGGGCGAGGAACTTGGCTTGCATGAGGTTGCCGACCTCGCCGACGAACACCGCCAGGACCCCGCATTCTTCCGCAACAGGGGCGTGGACATAGGCCGGGACGGTTGCCGTGTGCCGTTGCCGTGGACCAGGACGGGCAGTTCCTTCGGCTTCGGCTCCGGCGGAGCCCACCTGCCGCAGCCCGAATGGTTCGGGGCATACGCCGTCGAGGTCCAGGAGGATGACCCTGCCTCCAACCTCACCTTCTACCGCCGCGCTCTGGAGCTTCGCCGCGAGCTGCAGACCGAGGAGAACTTCGAGTGGGTTGAAGAGATCTCTCCCGAGGTCCTGCATTTCATCCGGCCCGGCGGGTGGCGCTGTGTCACCAACTTTGGATCAGCCCCCGCTGCCCTGCCCCCGGGCACTGTGCTGCTGGCCAGTTCGCCCCTTCAGAACGGCCTGCTGCCGGCTGATACCACGGCCTGGCTGATCTAGAGCCTCAGCCCCGGCCGAAGACCGCCACCAGGAAATCGGCATCCGGAGCGAAGGGGCGCATGTCCCAGGTGGAGAATTTTTGTTCGCCTTTCAGTCCCGCGGCCGCGGCGTCCTCAAGGAACGTGCCGAAGTCATAACCGCGGCCGGCGCCGAAACCGGTGACCAGGCGGCCGCCGTCGGCCAGGTGATTCCGCAGCCGCGTCAGGACCTCCTGCTGGGTGCCGGGGGCAACGAACGTCAGCACGTTGCCCGCACAGACAATCGCGTCGAAAGGCTCGGCGATGCCCCCCGCGGGCAGGTCAAGTTCCGCCAGATCCGCCACCAGCCAGGGAAGGCCGGGAAAATCCTTCTGCGCCGCCTCGATCAGTTCCGGATCAACATCGACGCCGACGACGCTGTGCCCGCGGGCTGCCAACTCACCGCCCACCCGGCCCGGCCCGCAGCCGGCATCCAGAATCCGCGCCCCGCGCGGCACCATGGCATCGACCAGCCGGGCTTCACCGTGCAGATCGGCGCCCTGCTCGCGCATTTGGGCGAACCGGGAGATATACCAGGCGGAATGGCCCGGAGATGAACGTTTTTTGGTTTCCCAGAGGGTTTCTTTTCGCACGTTTCCAGCGTACGCGGCGGATGATCGGTGCGCAGACTCCCAGCAGATCCCCGCCCTCGCCGCGACTCCCCGCCCTCGCCGCGATTCCCGCCCTCCGCCATCGGCCTCCCGCGTCCCCGCCCATTGTCGGGATCATGCGGCATTCGCGGCCGGATTCCGGCAGGATCCCGACACTCGACGGCGCAAACGGCCGGATGGTCGACACTCGATCTCGGATCATGTTTCCCTAGGCCGATCCCGGTCCGGCAGGTAGGTTGTTCGTCATGAGCCCACACCAGCCCTCACGTGCGCAATCATGGTCCCGGCGCGCGTACGGCCTGGGCGAACGAGCAACACCCCTGTGGGCGGCCGTATGTGCGGCGGTGGCGTTGGCCGCGTTCCTTGTGCCCCTGGCAATTCTGCTGACCGATGCCCTCTACTGGCCCGGAGCCGAAAGTGTCCGGTCCGCGGCGTCGATGTTCATTGGGCCCCTCGGACTGTCGCTGGCCGTCGTCGTCCTCTGTCATCAGTCCGGTCGGCTGTCGGCACCGGAAGCCCTGTTCACCGCTGTTGCCAGCATCCCGGCGTGGGGATTGGCGGCTGCCACGGCGGCCAGCTGGTCCGCTGGCTTCGAGGCCGCCGATGCCGGCACCGATCCCGGTTGGTTTGGGGCAGCCACTCTGCCGCTGCTGGCGGCTGCCTGGGTTGCCGGGACAACGGCTTTTCTCCCGCTGATGAGCTTCCCAGGGAGTTTGCAGCGCTCACGCTACGTCCGCGGTGTGCAGAGCGTACTGCTCGCCTCTCCGGCAGCACTTGTCCTAGGCATCGTGTTTTTGGTTGCGGTTCCGCTCGCTCCCCTTGCCGCGGCCGCGCTGCTGTTCGTCTCTCTGCGGGCAGCCACGCTGGGCAGGTCCGCACCGGAGCACCGGGCAGATGGCACGCCGCCTGACGGGCCGCCGCCGGCGTTCCGGCCGGAGAGGCTCGGCCAACAGGAAACCTCGCCCCGGCGCCTTCGCCCCGCCGTCGCGGCGATTGGGGCGGCCACCTTGGTCCTGGGCCTGCTGTGCGCCGGATTCGCACTCACCGGCAGCACCTGGTCTGACCTGGCAGAAGATTCCACCGCAGCGATGAATCTTGGCCTGGCTGCCGGGGCGCTCAACGCCGTTCCGCTGACCGTGGCGTTGGGCATGGTGCTCCGGCCCTGGTTTGGCGGCGTTATCCGATGGACGGTGCTCCTGGTTTCGGGAGGCCTCCTCTTCGAAGCGGCAGCCCAGTTTGCCGGCGTCGGGCACCCCTGGCAGTGGCCGCTGACCCTGCTGGGTGGACTACTGCTGGGTTTCGGTCTTGCCCTTCCCTTGGCGCGGCTCATTCCGGGATGCCCGCTGCTGCGTGTCAGCGTGACCTTAGGCACCGGCCTGGCCCTGGCATTCATCGGTGTGATCGCCGTGGCGGCGGCCGGATTCATCGCTCCTCTGGTGTCAGCCGCACTTCTATTCTGGTGTTTCCTGCCTCCCGCGCGGCAGCGTTCCATGCTTCAACCGGCCTGACGCTTCTCAGAAAGGACCCTGTAGCGAAGGTGGGTTTCGCGTGCAAACAGGGGAAGTCCTTCTCCAAGCAGGAGGGGCACAACGTCCACTTGAATCTCATCAACAAGGCCTCGCCACCGGCCGGCGCCGGCGAGGTCCGCAACGCTACCGCGGCTCCGTCACCGCACCTGATCCAGCTCCCGGGACAACACCTCGGGCTCGGCAACATCGAAAAACCCGATTCCCTGTGCCGTTCCGAAGTTGAGGAAGTCCAGTCCCGTGTTCTGGTAAGCGGGGTTTCGGCTGCTGCCAAAGAAGACGGATGTATGGCGCCCGTCCCGGGAACGGACGGTTTGGATGGCGATGTCCTTGAGGCTGGTGTCCTGAAACGACCGTTCGCTGGTGGACACGATCGCCCGGGAATCCGTGAGCCCGTAAACCGTCCTGAGCTTCCTACGCTTCTTGTAGATGAAGCGGCCAAAAACGAAGTAGAGGCCGATCAGGACAAACGGGATTCCCCACAGAATGAAGAAAAACGGGCCCTCGCGGGTTATGGCCATGGACTCCCAGAAAACGGCGAAACCGCACCACAGCAGGCTAAACGGCACCATAAATTTATCGGCCGGCGCAAACCGCACGCCGGGGTCGGGGCGGCCGGCCCAGCGCAGCTTTTCTCCGGGCCTTAGGAGCGGCTGAAGGCGTGTCCATTCCTCGTTCATGCCCAGAGTCTTCCACGGGAACCCGCGGTTACCCGGAAGGGACGTGCCGGTAGTTTTCTTCACGAAACCAGCCGGGACCTTTCGTGTTCCGGGAATAGAACGCGGAGCCTGCACCTTGTACCGCCAATGAAAGCAATCGCGTATTCCAGCACCGGTCCCTCCTCCGTCCTCTCCCTCGTCGACCGTGACGTCGCCGCCCCCGGTCCGGGCGAAGTGCGGGTCCGGGTCGCCGTCTCCGGCGTGAACCCCACCGATTGGAAGGCCCGTGCCGCCGGCAATCTGGCCTTCCCCGAGGTGGTGCCAAACCAGGACGGCGCCGGAACGGTCGACGCAGTCGGTGACGGCGTCACCAATCTGCAGGTCGGCGACCGCGTATGGCTGTACCTCGCGGCCCACGGACGCCCGACCGGAACGGCTCAGGAGTTCACCGTCCTCCCCGCCGACCGGGCAGTGAAGCTTCCGGAGGGGATCGGATTCGACGTCGCCGCCAGCCTTGGCGTGCCGGCGATGACCGCGCACCGCGCCCTCACCATCCACGAAGACGGGCCGGCCCGTCTTGCCCCGGGAGCCCTCGCCGGACGGATGGTCCTGGTGCAGGGCGGCGCCGGAGCCGTGGGACACGCTGCCATCCAGTTCGCCGCCTGGGCGGGCGCCACCGTGATCGCAACGGTCAGCAGCGACGCGAAGGCCGAGCTTGCCCGCGCCGCGGGCGCCCACCACATTGTCCGCTACCCGGACACTGCCCAGGCGGACCGCATCCGGGAGATCGCCCCCGACGGCGTGGACCAGATCGTGGAGGTTTCCCCCGCCCAGAACGCCGCGCTGGACGTGGATGTGATCGCCAACCACGGCAGCATCGCCTACTACGCGAATAACAACGGCGACGAGTTCACCGCTCCCATCATCCCCAGCTTCGCGAAGAACGTCCGCTGGCAGGGCGTGCTCATCTACACAGTGGGGGCCGAGGCCCAGCATGCCGCGGCGGAGGACATCACGGCTGCACTGCGCGACGGCGTTTTCCCGGTGGGTGAGTCCGCAGGCCTTCCGCTCACCTGGTTCCCGCTGGAGGACACCGCTGCGGCACATGACGCCGTGGAAAACGGCACCACCGGCAAAATCCTCATCCGCGTGACAGAAGAAACCGCCTAGAGCCTCAAAAGGGCCTCGGACCAGAGGGCTCGATGACGCAGGGCGTACCGGGTTGCGCGGCGCCAGTGGTCTCCGTGACCTTGTTCGTACATCGAGCCCCACGGTTCGCGGCCGACGTCGTGCGATGTTTTCAGCAGCCGGTACATGGCTGCCGCGCGTTGGTGTAAAGCCTCGGGCAACTTCCCGCGCAGCGTCCGGTCCGCCCCGTACCCCGCCACGAATGCTGCGAGATTGTCCGCCGCTTCCTCCGGTGCCTGCCGGGTGTCAGAGAGCGTAAAGGACTGGGCAGCGTAGGCGAGGTCCCACAGCCGGGTGCTCGGCGCAGCAGCATCCCAGTCAATAAACACCCAGCGTTCCCCGAGGATGAGATTCCACGGGGCCAGGTCGTTGTGGCAGATCAGCTCGCCTCCGGGTGCCGGAATGGCTGAGGCCCAGCGTGCATCCGGCGCAGGCACAAAAGACCCGCTCGCATCGTGGATCGCCCGGACCATCTTCCCGACCCGGTGGAGCTCGGCCTGGCTGAGCGGCCCCGCTTCGAGCGCGAGTTGTCCCGGTATGAACTCGGTGACCTGCCTGCCCTGCTCATCAGAGCCGAAGACGACAGGTACGTCCACACCGTGTTCCCGGACTGCCGCCATGAACGCCAGCACGCCGGGGGTCGACTCGGTCCACGGTTTGCGGACCGTTGACCCGATCCGCACTACGCCGCCGCTGGCGTTGCCGCCTGCCAGTATTTGTTCGTCTTCCATTCTCTGAATGCTAGCTTCGGTGCACACTGATCGCGTGAGCGAAAACCAGTGGGTGCTGCACGTTGATCTTGACCAGTTCATTGCGGCCGTGGAAGTCCTCCGCCGCCCGGAGCTGGCGGGCAAACCGGTGATTGTGGGCGGCCGCGGCGATCCGACGGAACGGGCGGTGGTATCCACGGCGTCCTACGAGGCTAGGGCGTTCGGCGTGGGGTCGGGCATGCCGCTGCGGATTGCGGCCCGGAAAGTGCCCGACGCCGTGATCCTCCCCGTCGATTCCGACGCCTACCTTGCCGCGTCCGACGTCGTGATGGCCACCCTGCGCAACCGGCCCGGCGCCGTCGTGCAGGTGTTGGGCTGGGATGAAGCGTTCGTCGGCGTGGAGACGGAAGATCCGCAGTCCTACGCCCGCGGCCTTCAGGCCGCTGTCCTGGCGGACACGCAGCTGCACTGCAGCGTGGGCATCGGAGACACTCTGGTCCGGGCCAAAAACGCCACCGATCTTGGCAAACCGGCCGGCGTCTTCCGCCTCACCGCGGACAACTGGCTGGAGGTGATGGGCAACCGGCCCACCAGAGAGCTGTGGGGTGTCGGAACCAAGATTTCCGGCCGGCTGGCCAAGCTGGGCATTTCCACGGTCGCGGAGCTCGCCGCCGCCGACCCCCAGGGCCTGGTCCCGGAGTTCGGACCGAAAATGGGGCCGTGGTATGCGGAGCTTGGGCGCGGGGACGGGTCCGCCGCGGTGGATGACACCCCGTGGGTGGCCCGCGGACACAGCCGGGAAACCACGTTCCAGCAGGACCTGACCGACCCGGCCCAGGTGGAGGACGCCGTGCGGCAGCTGACCGCGAGCGTCCTGAAAGATGTGGCGGCGGAAGGCAGGCCGGTGATCGGGCTGACGCTCAAGGTCCGGTACGCCCCCTTCACCACCAAGACGCATGCCAGGAAGATTCCCGAGACGTTCAACACCAGCGACGTCATGGCCCGGGCCCTTGATCTCGCCGGCGCCATCGAGGCCGGCCGGCCCATCCGGCTGCTGGGCCTGCGCGCCGAAATGCCCATGCCGGGCGGGGCCAGGAAGGGGCACACGCCCACGCGCGGTGGCTGGTAATTGCGCCGCTACACGGCTAACGATCGGGTGACTTTTCTGCGGTGAACACTCGGTTACGAACGGATGACCCACTGTTGAACGGGTAACGTAACGGTACTAAGTCTTTTTGCGAGCCCGGGAACGGGCGGCTGTCAAGAGTGTTGTCGAGGGTGTGCGGCGGAAATGCCGGTATCGGAATGCGGGGTGTTATGTCAGGCCGGATCTTTCACGTGACCCAACGGGTCGGCGTCGTTGTGGGCGGCCTCCTGGTCTACATCCTGATCTGGCTGGGGCTTGCCATGCTCATCGCCGCCGTCGGCATCCGGTTCTACTGGGGCGAAATCTCGGTGGGCCAGATGCTTCTGAATCTGGTGTCCGTGGAAACCGACGGCGGCGGCGGAGCCATCGTCTGGGCCGGCATCCTGGGAATCGGCGTCGTGCCCCTGCTCCTCACCCTCGCCATCGCCTTCTGGCGGCACTCCCGGCACCGTTCACGCCGTCGTACCGGCGCGGGTATGCTCCCGCGCCGCAAACAGTGGATCAAGCGCAGCGTCTCCACCATTCTGGTGTCCGCAGTGGTTGTCGGTGGAACCACCGCGTTCAGTACAACGGTGGGCGTCGCGGACTACATCAAGGCCGGGAAATCCGCCTACGACGTCGGCCAATACTATGTGGAGCCGACCGTCACCGACGATCAGCAGAAGCGCAACCTTGTGCTGATCTACCTGGAATCCGGTGAGGCCACCCTCGCGGATGACCAGCTCTTCGAAAAGGACGCCTTTGTTCCGCTCAAGGAAGCCACTCCGGCCTCAGAGGGCTGGCAGAGCGTAGAGGATCTGCAGCAGTACAGGGGCGGAGGCTGGACCATGGCCGGTCTCGCTTCGACGCAGTGCGGCGTCCCGCTGAAGGGCGCGGGTCTGGGGGCGAGCAGCGACTCCTCCAACGACGTCGACGGCGGCACCGATTCCTATCTGGGCGGAGCCACCTGCTTGGGTGACGTCCTTGACGAGCACGGCTACACCAGCGTCTTCATGGGCGGCGCCAGCTCCTCTTTCGCCGCCAAGGACACCTTCCTGAACACCCACGGCTACTCCGAAGTGAAGGGCCTCGCGGATTGGCGCGCCGCCGGCGAACCGGAGGAAAACTTCCGCAGCGACTGGGGCCTCAGCGACGAACGCCTCATGGAGCAGGCCAAGATCAGGATCGATGAGCTGCACGCCGAGGCGGAAACCACCGGGCAGCCGTTCAACCTCTCCATGCTGACGCTGGACACCCACGAGCCCGTGCACATTTACGACTACTGCAACGTGGATACGCAGAACCAGGTCACCTCCGCGTTCTTCTGCTCCATGACCCAGGTGGCCGGTTTCCTGGACCATATGAAGGAACAGGGATACCTCGAGGACACCGCCGTGGTGATCATGGGCGACCATCTCAAGCACATGAGCGCCGGCGACGCCTTCCACGAGCAGCTGGATTACCACGAGAACCGCACCATCTTCAATCGGATCTGGGTTCCGGGCGGAAACAAGTCCACTGCCCAGCACCCCGGCGCGGACCAGCTGAACATGTTCCCCACCATTTTGGAAGCCGCCGGCCTGACCCTGGAGAACCGCGCGGCGGGGCTGGGCGTGTCCGCCTTTGCCCCGGAGGTTCCGGACGGTTCGGCGCAGGCCATGGAGCCCCAGGGGTACGCGGAGCTGCTGGACTCGCACTCCCCGCTGTTCTACGCGCGTGCCTGGGCCGGCAAGGTCGCCGCTCCGTAATCCGCACTTGAGCGGGCTAGTGCACTGAAAACCCGCCGTCGACGGCGATTGATTGGCCCACCACGTACGCGGACGCCGCGCTGGCCAGGAAGATGGCCGCTCCGGCGAAGTCCCCGGCCGTGCCGTTGCGTTTGATCAGCGTCCGGTCGGCCAGCGCCTGCACGGTGGCCGGGTCAGAGCTGAGGCGCTGGTTCAGGGGTGTCTGCACAAAGCCCGGCACCAGAACATTGGCGGTGACTCCCTGCGGTGCCCAGGCTTCGGACTGTGACCGGGCCAGCGCCTCCAGCGCTGCCTTGGACACCCCGTAAACCCCGCTGGCAGCGAAGGGCCGGTGCGCCTGCTGGGAGCTGATGTGAATCATCCGCCCGAAACCCCGCTTCGCCATGCGGGGTGCCAGGCACTGACCGAGGATAAACGGTGCCTCCAGATTCACCCGCATGGTGGCATCCCAGGTGGCCTCATCGACGTCGGGCATGGCGGGGCGAAGGTTGATGCCTGCCGAATTCACCAGGATGTCCACGTCCCCGGCGGAGTCGGCGAGCGCATAGGCGCCGGCGCGGGTGGAGAGGTCGGAGGTAATGCCCGCAGCGGAGCCGCCGGCCTGCCGGATTTCTTCGGCTGCAGCCTGCACTGCAGCGGCCGTTCGTGCGGCAACCATGACGTGGGCGCCCGCCGCACCCAACGCCAGCGCGATCGCCCGCCCGATGCCTGAGCTTCCTCCGGTAACGAGGGCCCTCCGTCCGCCCAGACCGAACAGATCACCAAGGTATGTCGACTGGTTCATAGCCTGAGCCTAACAATGCGCCGGTGAAAGATCTGTCCGCAGGGGGTGGCGCCGGCCGTTCCCCGGGTGGACGATGGGCGTGTCAGGCCGGGGCCGCATGTGCGCCTCGGGACCTCAGAGGAAAGGCACAATCCCATGGCTGATCTGGGCGGTATGGCAGACAAGGCGAAAGAGGCGGCCAAGGACAACCCGGAGAAGGTTGACCAGGCCAAAGATAAGGTCAAGGACGCCGTCGACGGTAATAACGACGACGAACAGAAGTAAACCAGCTCCAGCGCCTAAGCCGGACGGTCCCGCATGGGGCCGGCCGGCTTTTTGCAGTCATGCGGAGGGGTGGAAGAAGGTGCGGTCTCTTCCGGGGCTCGGTATCCTGCTGCTGCGCGATCCAACCGCACTGCATATCCAATGTCACGGCTACCGGCTCGCCCTGCGGCAGCCGCCGCCGGACGCAGGCCAGTGCTCAGCTTTGTGTCGCCTTTGCTCTTTTCAGCCGAAACCCAAGCACGGCGGCTGATGTCAGCAGGATAAACCCCACGCGATACAGACCTTCCGCCCACCAGGTATCCTCCTCGATTGAGGGTTGACTGACTAAGAAGATCAGCAGCCCGACAATGCCCACGAACATGAAAGTAAAAAGCATGATTCGGTTGCGATCCGGGGCGAAAATAATCAGTTCACCTTGGGACCGCCCCCTCAAGAGCCAGACTCCGCCGCAAACCAGCCCTAAACCCCAAGCAAAAAAGAACCAAAGAGTTAAGGCGTCTGTGCCGGTGGCGCTGATTGCTGAGCTGAAGCTCGAATACACGCACAACAGGCTGAGGCACAATGTCACGCAGGCGCACAAGATTCTCATCGGCGTCCCCATCCACCGATTTATAGTCCGTACATCCCGTGTCATTTATATTGCCGCCTGTCCTCGGAGCTGGCTGAACTACTGATGGGTCGCGCTGGAGAATATAGCAGTTTGCTCCGCTGATAGCATCCACCCTCGTCCTAACCCTCCCAGCACTTTTTGGACCATACGAACCGCATCAGCTCTGGCTGTCAGTGGCATTGGGAAGCCTTACCTCCGTTCCAGGAACACCCTGATCCTCCACCGGCCCCCGAGAACCAGTGCAATACTCCATGAGTGGCGTGATTTTTTAGCGGAAACGCACCAGCGGAAGCTCCTCAAATGCCGGCTTCGCAAACCAATATCCCTGAAACAGACGAATACCGGCTGCCTTGAGCACCAAGAATTCCGCCTCAGTCTCGATCCCTTCTGCCAGCAGCGCAATATCGAGATCCCTGGCGATTCCCACTATGCCGGCCACTACGGCCTGCCGCGCCGGGCTGGTATCGATCCCCCGGATGAGCAACATATCGATCTTGATCAAATCCGGCTGGAACTCGACCAGAAGGCCCAGCCCGGCGTGCCCGGCCCCAAAGTCATCCACAGCGGTAGTGAACCCGTGCTTGCGGTACTCGGTGATGATGTTCGTGAGGTGGGCGGTATCTGCAACTTCTTCATTTTCCGTGAACTCGAACATGATGGAGGACATCGGAAAGTTGCATCGACTGGCCGTAAGCAGCGTTGCACGGAGGCAGGCGGCCGGTTCGTAGACGGCGTTCGGCATGAAGTTAATTGACAGCATCAGATCCTCGCCGGCGGGAAACAGGCGGGCGGCCAGCTCGATGGCCTTAACGCGGCAATCCTGGTCGAAGCGGTACTTCTGCTCCGGCGAGACCTGTGACAGGACGTCAAAAGCACCCTCGCCCGACAATCCCCTGACCAGCGCCTCGTAACCCCAGACGCGACCGGCAACGGCGTCATAAATTGGTTGAAAGGCCATGCTGAAATCGAAGTCAAGCTTTGAAGATGTCCGGCAGCCCTCGCATGCCATTTGGTGCCCCCCCCCCTCACTGAATACGTCCACCGTATTCTACGACCCGATTGGCCGCGGCCCGCGCCGCGAAGCGGGCGTGCATGAATGTCATTTAATCCGGGCCTCGGGAATTCGCCAGCCGGGCGCGGTGGGACCGATATTCGTGCCACGTAAGGCACACAATTAAGATATCGAACAGGGTGAGAAGAACCATGGCCCAAGAAAATGATGTCCAGATTTGGTAGCCCTGAAAAACTATAAAGACCAACAGGAATGCGATCATCCAGGGATATGCCCACAGGTAGTCCTTGAGCACGGCCCAGACGAGGACAACTTTCACCAATCCATGCAGCAAGAGGTACACCGCCCCAAAGAGTGAGGCCGAAACGGTCAGCGAGTCGGCTCCATGCAGCAGAGCGTTAGCGATCGGGCTGCCCGGTTCTTCGGATAGTTCGTGCTGTGTCAGGGCCCGCGCCAGCGATCCTATCTGCGCCGGAGTCATCACGAACAGGAGGATTCCACCGGCAATCTCCAGCAGCCCGTCGAGCCCTTTCAGGATCAGACTGACCTTGAAGGTCTTATCCAGGACCGTGCCGCCCTGGCCCGCACCCCCGGCTCGTGCTTTTCCCACAAGGCCTCCCCTGCCACCGTCACTACCTTGCATTGTGACGCACTTGGCCGGGTGAGTCCCCGGTCTGATGCAGAAACCGGTTAGCGCATGGCGGACAGGGACCGGGCCGTGCGCCGAACTTTATCCAAGCGCGCGCCGAAGCCTGCAGGGACTTGAGCAGGCAGACCGTTGACCGGGAACCAGCGGACGTCCTCGCTCTCGTCACTGACGGAGATCGCCGTATCCGGGTTGGCGGCCGCAGCGAATCCCACGTCCCAATGAGCGGTACAGGAGAATCCGGAGTGCAGCTCGTGCCGGTCAAGATCCATGATCGCGGGGGAAAGCAGTACAAGGCTGCCAATTCCTGATTCCTCCCGGGCCTCTCTTTGGGCGGCTTCCGAAACCGAGGCGTCCTGCGGTTCGATGTGACCGCCGAACTGCACCCAGAACTGCCCCTTGCGATGGAAGCACAGGAGCACCTGGTCGAAGTCGGGCGAGAATACAAAACAGGACCCGGTCACATGCTCCGGGCCGCCATTTTTGCGCAGAGAAGCGTCCCCCGCCGCGTCCAGAAACCGCAGATACGCGTCCCGTGGTCCTGATTCGGGAAGTTGCTTAAGGCTGGTGCGCAAATGATCAAGAGGCATCCTGTCATCTTGCCGCACATAGCGGCTTTTGCCGGGGACCACGGGGCCACGGGGGCCATGTGGGGGCGCGGACCACGGGCGGGACCCTACCCTTCCCTGACGGGCCAGGCAGCCCGGACCGGGGAGGGTGGAGACCTAGTACTTGATGGACTGTCCGCCGTCGATGGGCCACACGGCCGCATTGACGTAGGGGCGTCGTCGGACAGCAGGAACGCATGCGGATACCCTACTGGCCGTACTCTATGCCGGAGTTGCGCGTCAGGCCCACCACGCCGTGCTTGGCTGCTGCATAGCCCGACTGGTTGCCAATCCCGGTGATTCCGCCGACGCTTGCAGTGTTAACGACCATTTCCGATCCCTGCTCACGCATCACCTTGAGTACCTTTTCAAGGCCAAGGAAGACTCCGCGCAGGCCCGGATCCTGCGGGCCTGGGACCTATCCATGCGTATACATCTATCTCTTCAGGCTATACCCGCACCGGCGGTCTCCCTTACGCCCACCCGCGTCTCAAAATCACCGGAGCAGATTTGATGGGCCCAACGGATTGAGCCGGTACATAAAGGCCGCCATGGCATCGCGGTTGACCGGTTGGAGGGGGCGGAAGGTTCCGTCGGGCCATCCGGTCGTGACGCCATTCGCAGACATGAATGCCATCTCCAGATAAAACTGATCGGTGGTTCTAACGTCCTTGTACGGGCTGGTCTCCGGCGCACTAAAGTGGGTATTTTTCACTGAACGGTACATGAAGGCCACCATCGCGTCCCGCTGGACCGGTTCAAGGGGACGATAGGTGCCGTCCGGCCATCCGGTCGCTATCCCCATACTCGCCAGCCAGGTGATCTCCTTGTAGAACTTATCCGTCGTGTTCAAGTCCTTGAACGGAGACACCGCCGGTGCTGCAAATTCCGGGGAGCCGTGGAACCGGTAGAGGAAAGCTGCCATCGCATCCCTGCGGACCGGTTCCAGCGGACGATAGGAGCCATCCTCGTAGCCGGTCGCAATGCCGGCGTTCGCCATCCAGCGGATCTCACGCTCAAACTGATCCATGCCCGAGACATCGCGGAACAGCGTGTTTTCCTCCTCGGGAATCGGCAGGACGGAAATCTTATTGTTTTTATCCGCGATACTCGCCACAAACATTCGCCGCCCGTCGGGGCTGAGGGCAAAGTCCATAAGTCCGTGGCGGTAATCCGGCAGCAGGGAATGAGCGCAGATCACTGCATCCGTGGTCAGGTCGACAACATCAATCCGGGAGTGGAGCCCTGACAAGAGGAAGGCACGGTCCTCAGAACCGCTCAGCAGCAGCTGCTGACCCTGCCGCGAGGAGAAGCTGTTCCGAACGGATCGGGTCGCTGTATCCAGGACAACCAGCTTCCCGTTGAACCCGTCGGTCACGTAGAGCGTCTTACCGTCTGAAGTGAGGGCCAACTGCCCTGGAGGGCCTCCCACCTCGATGGTCTGAACCACAGCACCTGAGCGTAGATCAATGACATGCACGACATTCCTGCTCAGGCCGCCCACGTAAGCAAATGACCCCGTCGGGTCGATTTCGATGTCAACGAATGTGCCATAGGCAAGATCAAAGTTCCATGTGTCGACGACGGTGTCCGTCTTTGCATCGATAACGGTAATGACGCGGTTGTAACCGGCGACATAGACCTTCGCTCCGTCAGGACTAAAAGCGATTGCCTTGGAATCGAAGATCGGAACTGAAGCCGTCATCGTGTTGGTGAGGGCATCAAAGACCTGCACCGTTCCTGAATTTGTCCCCAGATATCCTTTGGTTCCGGCGGCATTCAGGTATACCTTTCCGGCGTAGGGATAGTGTCCCGGTACCCGCATTTCCGCCACCTGCTGCAGCGTCGCAGCATCCAGAACCGATACGAAGCCGCTGCCAGGTTCCTCGATTTTTGTCAGTGACACGTACAGACGGGAACCGTCCGGGCTGACGGTTACCGCTTCCGGCCCTCCTCCGGTCACCGGGGCTTCCAGGAGCGGCGACGCGCCGAACGCGCCGCAGCCCGTCACGGTGGTCGGGGAAGGAGACACCGTCTCACCATTCGCCTGCGCTGGAACGGTAACCAAGGTGAAAGAAAGCGCCACAGTGCCTGTGAGCACGGCTATTTTCTGCGCAGTGGAACGGATCAATTGAAAGCCCCCGAGTATTAAGACGCGCGCAAACTGAATGGCATCAGTTCGCCCTGCGGCAAAAGATTTCAACCGCAACAATGGCAGAGTACCTCGTGCGGCAGCGAAACAGGTTGAATTTCATCTTCGCCCCGAAGAATCCCACGCCGGTACTGCTTATAACGCCGAGGGAACCTCCGCTGTCAGCCGTGCCCGGCGTCTCCGTCCCGCCGTCGGGCCTTGGTTAGTGGGCCGGTTGGTTGGACCTGGTTAATGGGGTGCGCCGAGTTCGATCAGCAGGACGCCGCCCATAATGAGGACGATGCCAAGGCCCATCAGCCAGGTGAGGGGATCCTTGAAGAGGAACCTGGAGAGGACGGCGGTGAGGGCGACGCCCGCTGCTGCCCAGATGCCGTAGGCAATCCCGACGGGCATCCCGTTGGCCAGGGACAGGCCGAGCAGGGTGAAGGACACGATGTATCCGACGGCGACTGCCGCGTACCAGCGTTTGTTGTCGATCGCGAGGCGGAGGCTGATCGTGCCGGCGACTTCAGACAGAATGGCGCCGACGAGCAGAAGGTAAATCATCAGGCGACCTCTGCTTTCTTGGAGGCGGTCTGGGCTCCGAGCTCCACGCACAGGACTCCGGCAATGATGACAATAATTCCGGCGCCCATGAGCGCGGTGATCGGTTCATCGAAGATCAGGCGGGACCCGACGGCGGTGAGGGCAACGCCGGTCGCTCCCCAAATTCCGTAGGCAACCCCCAGGGGCATGCCCGTGCGCAGGATTGCGGAGAGCAGGACAAAGCCGCTGAGGTAGCCGATGACGACAACGACGTAGAGGGCCGGGTGTTCGAGGGCACCCTTGAGGGCGAGTGAGGCCGTCACTTCCACCAAGATGGCGGGGATTAACAGTAGCCAGGCTTTGGCGGTGTTGGTCATGGATCGATTCCTGGGTAGACGCGAAGAGTGGTGCCGTCAGGGTGCGGCGCGGCTTCCATTCTTTCCCGCTTGAGCAGCGGGCCGCCAGTGGCACGGATGCCTAGGTAAGATGGGTTTGGGCCATTAAGGAAGGATTTCGAATGCGCATTGCCGTGTATGCCTTTGACGGCGTCACCATGTTCCATCTGGCCGTTCCGCAGATGGTTTTCGATGAGGTTCGGCGCCAGGGGCTCGGAGAGTGGACCACGTCGTTGTTCTCCGACACTGCGGGTCCGATCCGGACGGCGGAGGGGTACCAGCTTGCCGGCATCGAGGGTCCGGAGGCTGCCGCGAGCGCCGACGTTGTGGTGGTACCGTCGTGGTTCGACGACGGGCGGGTGCCCAGCGGGACACTGCAGGCCGTCCTGCAGGATGCGCACCGCCAGGGCGTCACGATTCTGGGCCTCTGCCTGGGGGCGATTGCCGTGGCGGACTCCGGCCTGCTGGCTGGACGCCGGGCGGTCACGCACTGGCAGGCCTTTGCCGCACTGGGTGAGCGGCACGCGGATATCCTGCTCGACCGTTCCGTCCTCTACGTGGACCACGGGGACGTGATGACCTCGGCGGGCACCGCATCGGGGTTGGACGCCTGCCTGCATCTGGTGCGGAACCGACTGGGTGCCGAGGCCGCAAACACGGTGGCGCGCAGCCTCGTCGTCGCACCCCACCGCGAAGGCGGGCAGGCACAGTACATTGAGCATCCCGTTCCGCAGCGCTCCAGTAACGATCCGATCGCGCAGCTGCTCGAATGGGCGCAGGGCCACCTGCACGAACCGCTCACCATCGACCGCCTGGCAGCGCAGGCACACATGAGCCGCCGCACTTTCGCCCGGGCCTTCCGCGCCGCCACCGGAACCACGCCGTCGGCCTGGATCCGGGCCCGCCGGCTCGATGCCGCACGGCGGCTCTTGGAGACAACAGACCTGACCATCGATCAGATCGCTGCGGACTGCGGGCTGGGCAGCCCGGTAACTCTCCGCCAAAACTTCGCGGCCGCCTTCTCGACCACGCCGACGGACTACAGGCGCCGCTTCCATACCAGCCCCCACCGGTTCCAAGCACGTCCCGCCGCCGGCGGTTTTCCCCTGCAGGCAGGACCCGTGGCCTAGCCTTAGAAGGTGGGTGGGAGCCCATCCATGTTTCACGAGGTAAGGAGCAGATATGAAAGCCGCCCGCTATTACGACCGTGGGGACATCCGCGTTGATGAGGTACCCGAGCCGGACGTTACGCCGGGAACAGTCGGGATCGACGTCGCCTGGTGCGGTATCTGCGGCACCGATCTGCACGAGTACCTCGAGGGGCCCATCTTTGCCCCCGGGCACGGCCACTCCCACCCCATTTCCGGCGAGAGCCTGCCGGTTACCCTTGGGCACGAGTTTTCCGGGGTGGTGTACGCCGTGGGCGAGGGGGTTGATGACCTCGAGGTAGGCCAGCATGTTGTGGTCGAGCCGTACATTATTGGCGACGACGTCAACACCGGCCCAGAGAGCAGGGACTACCACCTCTCCCCCAACATGAACTTCATCGGCCTCGCCGGCCGCGGCGGCGGGCTCGGTGAAAAGGTCGTGGTGCAGCGCCGCTGGGTCCATCCCATCGACCAGTCGGTCCCGCTGGACCAGGCCGCCCTCATTGAACCGCTGTCCGTGGGCTACCACGCCGTGGAGCGCTCCGGCGCGAAGGCGGGCGACGTCGCACTGGTGGGCGGGGCCGGCCCGATCGGCCTGCTGACCGCCGCGGTCCTCAAGGCCCAGGGTGTCACCGTTGCCATTTCCGAGCTCAGCCCGCTGCGCCGCGAGAAGGCACTCGAAGCCGGCGTCGCCGACTACGCCTTTGACCCCTCCGAAGTGAACGTGGCGGACGAGGTGCGCCGGCTGACGGACGGCAAGGGCGCCGACGTCGCGTTCGAATGCACCAGCGTCCAGGTGGTCCTGGACACGCTCATGGATGCGCTGCGCCCCACAGGGGTGCTGGTGGTGGTGTCCATCTGGGGCAAGCGCGCGGAATTCGACATGCACAAGCTGGTCATGAAGGAAATCGACCTGCGCGGCACCATTGCCTACGTCAACTCCCATCCGGCGACCATCAAACTGGTGGAATCCGGAAAGATCGATCTGTCCCCGTTCATTACGGGAAAGATCGGCTTGGAAGGGCTGGTGGACGAGGGCTTCGACACCCTCATCAACCGCAATGAAACGGCAGTAAAGATTCTGGTATCCCCGTCGGGACAGGGTCTGTAGCCTGCCGCCAGGCAACGGCGGGGTGAAACCATGTTTCACTCCGCCGTCCCCGGCTGAGCGGTCCGCTCCATAGCCGAGGATGGTGATGCTCAGCGACAGCCAGACCTGGCGGGACCGGAAGGCACTGAGCTCGCGCCGCAGGCCCGTAGCCGAGGTGTCGCGCTGCACAGCCGGAACGAGGAGGGCGATTCCAATGAAGGTGCCCACGGGTACACCGAGAACGTTGGACGCGGTGAGGCCCGTGGACATGATCGCGTTTGCGCTTGCCTTCTTCTTGGGAGCGACCCATCATGAGGCCGTACAACGCGGTTCCCGGGCTGGCGGAACACTCCAGCGCTGCTCTCTGAGCAAAACTCGACCTGCGGGCCCTATCAGCGGCCGGCAGAGCGCCGGCGCCGTTCACGCCGCCGTCGGGCAGATGGCTAGGCTGGGGGAATGGCAACAGTAATTCTTGTGCGGCATGGCCGCACCACAGCGAATGCCTCCGGCCTGCTGGCCGGGCGGACCCCCGGTGTCGACCTCGATCAGGTGGGCCGCGGGCAGGCGGCCGCCACCGGGGACCGGCTCGCCGTCGTGCCTCTGGTGGGCGTGGTGTCGAGTCCCCTCGAGCGCTGCCGGAAGACCGCGCAGTACATCCTCGACCGCCAGGCCGGCGCACCGCATGCACCGGTGGATCCCGAGCTCACCGAGTGCGATTACGGCCAGTGGCAGGGCCGCACGCTCGAGGAGCTCGCGAAGGAGAAGCTGTGGGCCACGGTGCAGTCGCAGCCCTCCGCCGTCGTCTTTCCCGGCGGCGAGTCCATGGCCGCAATGCAGGCCCGGTCGGTGGCTGCGATCCGGCGCCACGATGCGGCGTTCGAGGCCGAACACGGGCCGGGAGCCGTGTGGGTGGCGGTGAGCCACGGTGACATCATCAAATCGATTCTCGCCGACGCGCTCGGCATGCACCTGGATCTGTTCCAGCGCATCAGCGTGGGTCCGGCGTCCGTGTCTATAGTGCGCTACGGCACCGGACGCCCCACCGTCCACGCGACCAACACCGAAGCCGGGGATCTGTCCTGGCTGGCGGTCAGCCCTGCGTCGGACGATGCGCCGGTAGGCGGTGGTGCAGGACACGCAGCGCCACCGGCCCGATGAGCCTAAAGTAGTCCTATGCCTTCAACCGTTCACGAGTTCGCCTGGCCTGACCGCGTCGTCGTCGGCACTGTCGGCGTCCCGGGCCAGCGCACGTTCTACCTGCAGGTGCAAACAGGGAAGCAGATCATCAGCATCGCCCTGGAGAAACAGCAGTCGGCCCAGCTCGCCGAGAAGATCGACGAGGTCCTCGACCAGCTCATGACCGTCGAGGGCAATCCCTTCCACGTTCCCGCGAGCACTCCCATCGAGCTCGTGGACAATGACGATCTCGCCGCCGTTCAGGAACAGTTCCGCGCCGGCGTGATGAGCCTGGGCTGGGATCCCACCACGGCGCAGCTCGTCGTCGAGGCGTACCCCCTCGAAGAGGTGGACCCGGACGATGACGGATTCCTTGAGGACGACGACGACGACGATCCGGCCGAGGTGCTGCGGGTCAGCATGCCGGTGGGCACCGCCCGTGCCTTCGCCAAGCGCACACGGGAGATCGTGGGCGCCGGGCGCCCGATCTGCGTGATTTGTGGTCAGCCGATCGACGCCGACGGGCACACCTGCACCTTCCCCGAGTCCTGATGCCCATGCCCGACCTGGTGACCGCGGAGCTGACGCTCACCGGCCGCATTACGACGGCGTCCAACGCCACCTTCCTGGGCAGCATCGGCGACACCGCCGTCGTCTACAAACCCATAGCGGGCGAGCAGCCGCTGTGGGACTTTCCCGACGGCTGCCTGGCTCACCGCGAGGTGGCCGCCTACCTCGTGTCGGAGGTTCTGGGCTGGAACACCGTGCCGCGCACGTGGCTGCGGGATGGTCAGTTCGGTGAAGGAATGGTGCAGCTCTGGCAGGAGACGGATCCCGAGCAGTCCCCGGTGGACCTGGTTCCGCTGGACGAGGTGCCGGCCACCGGCTGGAAACAGGTCCTCGAGGGCGAAGACCAGAGCGGACGGATCGTCGCGCTCATTCATGAAGACACGCCTGCGCTGCGGCGGATGGCGGTGTTCGACGTCGTCGTCAACAATGCCGACCGCAAAGGCGATCACATCCTCGCCATGGCCAACGGGCACCGGTACGGCGTGGACCACGGGCTCACCTTCCACAGCGAGAACAAGCTGCGGACGGTGCTGTGGGGCTGGATCGGCGAGGCGCTGAACGCCGAGGAACTCGAGGGTATCGATCGTGTTCTCGCCGGTCTGGACGGTGAGCTGGGCTCGACGCTGGCGAAGCTGCTCACCGTTGAGGAAATCGCTGCCCTTGCCGCGCGCTGCGCCCGGCTGCGTATGAGGGGGCAGTTTCCGGCGCCGGGCGGCCAGATGTCCGCGGTGCCCTGGCCGCTGTTCTAGCGGGATTCTTCAGGTAGCCCGGGGGCGCACATCCCAGACGTGATGGAGCGCATCGTGGAGGAAGTAGCGGGCCAGGGAATCCACGGTAAAGGCGCTGCCGTCCGAGCGCAGTCCGCGCCGGTCCAGCTGGGAGGGTTCGACGGCGGCGAGGGCTGCCGCCATCTGCTCCGCTTCCGCGGCCAGCTCGTCGGCTACCACCTCCGGGTCCTGTTCCGCATAGCGTTCGGCTGCGGCGGTGGCGTCCTGGTCCCAGTCCGCGAAACCGGCGTCGTCATCCGTCAGCATCAGATTCAGGCGCATCCGGTAGACACGGCAGAGGTCACGGACGTGGGCTCCGTACTCCAGCGGAGACCAGGTGCCGTCGTCCGGGCGCTGGGCTGCTGCCTGGCCGGCGAGAATCCTCCGCCAGTCATCCGCGCTGCTGCGAAGCAGGCCCGGCACGTCATCAAAAGCCGTCGCTGCGGCGTCGAACCCGCACTCCGGGCACGGACGGTCCAGGACCCAGGTCCAGTTCTTGGTATCGGGGGTTATCGCCATGTGCACATCCTAGAGGAACGTTCCGCTCCCACCCGCAGCGTTCTGCGGGACTTAGGTGCCGAGGAAGGTTGGGGCGGATCAAGTCTCCGGCGCAGCCTTCGACCGGTGCCGCCGCACCGCAGCCCGGTTGGCGCAGCGGACAGAACAGTACCGCTGCCGGCCGTTGCGGGTGACGTCCACAACCACGTTGCCGCACGGCTTTGCCGCGCAAATACCCAGCCGGTGCATCCCGCGGGTCACCAGGTGCAGTGAGGTACCCACGCTGATGACAGCCCGCAGCACCGCCGGCAACGCCTGATCATCGTCGCGGTAGTGCAGGTGCCAGCCCTCGCCGTCGTGATCCGTAAGCCGCGGGTACGCCGTAGCCCCTGCCATCTGTGCATTCAGCAGCGCTGCCCGCTGATTGGGATCCGCTGCCCGGACCACTTCCAGCCAGTCATCGATCACCCGGCGGGTGGCCGCGTGATCGTCAGGGAAAGCCGGGAACTCCATGGTCATCCCAAACTCACGCGTCCGTTCCACAATGGCCGCCCGGGTGTCCGGCCAGCGGTTCGCCAGCGAAGCCGCGAGCAGCACGGCGTACTCGCCGTAAGGGTTGAGATGCATAAGGGCATTACATCATGCTTGTTTCCATGCCTACCAGCCCAGTCTCTATCGCATCCAAACGCCAGCCATCCACCCCAGACCATGAACACTCCTGGCTCACTGAATCCCGCCATCAGGTGTCCGACGGCGTGATCCTGTACGTGCGCTGTTCGCAGTGCACGGCCCGGCGGGTGGACCTGAAGCCGTATGCCCAGCTAGTCCCCGCGGGGATCAGTAATCTTGTACAGCCATAGTGCCGCCAACATTTCGGTGGACTGCAGCGGCCGGGCAGTCCTGAGGGCACCAGACTGCTATTTCAGACGGACCACGTCACCCAGGAGGCGCCCCGGTGTGATGGTGCCCGCCGCAATGCTCCAGGTCGTATCCGGAACAAAGTACCCGCGGGTGACGTCCGCTGCGGTAACGGTATGGGTGGGAGTGGTGCAGGTGTAGCCGGCGTTAGCAGCCAGATTCGCATAGCGGCAGTTGCCCGCTGCGGGCGGCAGGAAGGGCGCAAAGTTTCCGGCCGTGGGCGTCACGGTGACCGCTGACGTGCCGGCATTGCGCACAGCGAAGCTGTAGGGCACCGCCTCCCCGGCCGTGTAGGGCGTGCTGCTGACATTCCGTGCCGTGTCGGTCCGGTTTCCGCTGATGGTGACGCCGGCAATGGATCCGGCTCCGGCCTGGACACCGGCCTTAAGCGGCACGGGCTGTCCCAGGACCCTGTCACTGCCGGCGGCGGCGCCGGTGATGCCCAAGGTGCTGTCAGGAACAAAGTACCCCTGCGCCGCTTCCTCGGCGGTCACGGTGTGCACCGGTGTGCTGCAGGTGTAGGAGCTTCCGGCGGCCAGGGAGAGGTACCGGCAGTTGCCGGTACCCGGAGCGGTGAGCGGAGAAAAGTTTCCCGCGGAGGGAGTGACGGCAACCGCGCCGGTGTTCTTGTTGGTTACGGTGAAGCTGTAGGACACCCCTTCCCCGGCAACGTAGGGGCGGGCCGCCAGATCACGCGAGGTGTCCCCTCGGGTCCCCGAAATCTGCACACCGGCAATGGTGGTGGGAGTGACTGCCGGAGGCGGAGTGCAGCTGTTGAGCCAGCTGTCGCTGAACTTCGCGAAGGTGATGCCGTTGGTATAGCTGGACTCATACAGCACACCAATCTGTCCGTTCTCCAGCCGGGTGACCGTGGAGTAGGCGGAGAAACCGGAACGGATGGTGCGCGGCACGCCCCAGGTGGCGCCGTTGTCGCAGGACACCCGGGCCGAGACATTCTGCCGGTTGTCGGCGTTGTTGGCATTGGTGAAAATGAGTTTTTTGGCGTCCGGGCTGTCTGCAGGAGCTTCGGGGAAGAGCCGGGCGATGGCAGCATTGTTGCCGGGATCCGTGAGGTTCGAATCGAGGGTGACAGGACCGTAGGTCTGCCCGCCGTCGCTGGAAATCGCCACCTTCCGGGCATTGTCTGCACCGTTGTTCGAACGCGAATTCAGCATCACCCGCCCGTCGGAGAGCTCCACGTTTTTGTTTTCATCCATCCGGGTGCCCACGTTGGCGCCTTTGGTCCAGGTTGCACCGTGGTCATCGGAGTACACACTGTAGGCCTGGATGGCATTGGTGCCGTCTGCCTGCCGGACGTCACCGGCAAACTGCTGAATCAGGCGGCCGGCGTAGGGACCGTAGCGCAGCTGGATGCCTTCCCCGGAGGTCGCGAACATCCCGCGAACATCGCCGGGCTGCGGGCTGGTGGAACTGGATCCGGGCTTGACGGTTGAGGTGATCAGCCGGGGCGCACCCCAGGTGAGGCCGCCGTCGTCGGACTCTGAGACCTGTGCGCTGATGATGTTCCGGTTCGAATCGTTATTGCCGAAGGTGCTGCTTGCGAATCCCGCGTCCTTGGAATAGACGGAGAAGAGGAACAGCTTGTTGGCCTCGGCGTCGAAGACCAGGCTGGGGTCGCTGTAGCCGGTTCTGCCCGCGCCGTTGTTGGCGGTGTCCTGATTGCCGGCAAGGACGGTGCGCTGGGTATCCCAGGTTGCTCCGCCGTCCGTGCTCCGGCGCATCACAATGGAATTGGGATTGGGTGAGTCGGCAGCGCTGTTGGGGCGCCCGTCCCAGGCCGCGACAACCACGCCGTTGCCGAGGTAGCTGAGGGCGGGTATCCGGTAGGAAGCGAACGGGCTTACCAGCGTTGCGCCAAGATTCTGCTCCGTGAACGTTCCGGGCGGATCAGCCGGCGCCGCTGCTGCGGGAGAGCCGGCAAGAACCGTTCCCGCCAACAGGGCTGTGGCGGCCAGCAACGTGGTGGTAACGCTTTTGAAGCGTGTCCGGTGACGAATGGGGGTCATCGTTGTCCTTCCAAGGTCCCGGCGCGCCGGGCGGTGTGTCCTCCTGCCGGGTGGGCAGGAGGCCGTGCGTGCCCGAACCCCGGAGAGCCAGCTCGCGACCGGCGGAAATCCGACGTTGGACATCCTATGACCGTAGTGAGGCATGTCACAGCAGTCAATCGTCCGGCGGGGTTTTGCCTTGTCGGAGAGCAGACCACCGTGACCATGTCCGCGGTTTCGCCGCGTGGGCGACGCCAAAGCCGGCCCTGGCGGCGTGGCCGTGCTCCTCGCCACTCCTCATATCTGCCGGTGAAGGTTATCTGCCCGTGAAGGCCGACGCCGCGCGGTTACCTCCCGCCGCAGCCGAGCCGCGCGGGCGCAATCCGGTCCGGGACGCGCGCTGCCAGCCGTTCATATGGGCAGAAAAGGCGCGCGCGATGTCAAACAAAGTTGATTCGGAATAAAGCATGCATTGACATGCAGATTGCACCCGGAAACCCTCCAATGCCAATACCTATTGGTTGAAGCTCTGAGTTAGAAGACAATTTCACGAGCACCCAAGGGTTGACGGGCACATTCAGAATGGATACCGTCGAATTTTATCAACTGAAATATACGTAACCAATTTCATAATTCGAACATAACTCATAAGAAAAGCACTAGGAAGGATACCTTCGTCATGAAACCGACGAGAAGAATCCAATCTCTATTTGCTTCATTGGCAGGAATGGCCCTAGTAGTATCGACGGCTGGCGCTGCACATGCAGCACCCGGCACCACGGAATCGGCGGCGCCGAGCATGGCGCAGGCCGGCGCACAGTCGTCGCTGACAACGGTGGCAGTAGGCGAAGAGGAAGCGGCGGAGATAACCTCCGAAGTCCTCGCGTCACTCTCCAGCGGAGAAGTGAGAATTGAGGCGCCGCTGAGCGCGCTGAAGGCGTCCGAAAGCAAAGTGAGCACGGTCTCCACCGACGACGGCTTGTTTACCACCGTGACATTGCCGGTGGGCGGTCCGTACAGCCTCACGAGCAACGTCTCCATGATTCTGGACAGCTCCGGTGAACGACTCCAGTACACGGAGACTCTGGTCAGCGAAAACTCGGCCGGAAATTTCAACGTGACGTCCTACGTGGATGGTGTGCTGACGAACAACCAGGACACCGGTCTGGCATTTATGTCCGACGCTGAACTGAAAGCCGACCTGGCGAATGCCCAGTCACAGGCTCCGGGCGCCGAGGGAGGCATGCAGCTGGCCGAGAAGAACACCGGCGCCTGCATTGCCACCGTTCTCGGCGTCGGCGGTGTTGTCGGAGGCATCATCGCCTACAGCTGCGCGGGCGCTTGTGCCGCAGCGGCAATAGGAGTCGGCGTACCCTTCTGTGTTGCCTGCATCGCCGGCTTCGCCACCGTCGGTGGCGCTTCCATCACCGCTGTAGCAAGCTGTTTCTGAGAACCGGCAAACCACGTCAGAAAAAGTACTCTGAGCACCAGCACTAAGGACCAGTAATGAACAACAAAACCAACCGAGTCCTCCTGGGTTTGTTAATTGCCATGGCACTGGCAGCATCGGCCCTAGTCCTCACCCTCCCGGCACTCTTCGGCCCGCACGAACCGCATCAGTTCTGGCTGACAGCGGTACTGGGAGGCATTACCGCAGTTCTGGGAATAGCCCTGATTCTCCTTCGACCCCGGGGGAACGGCACAGCATCAACACCGCATAACTAGCACTGCATAAACACCACGGCATAACGCCAAAGCGCATGGTGGCCTCCTGCTCAAAGCAGAAGGCCACCATGCGTTGTAACGTTGGCGCGGCCTTTACTGAAATCCTTCTCAATACTC
Source organism: Arthrobacter sp. UYP6 (assembly GCF_040547315.1). Taxonomy (NCBI): domain Bacteria; kingdom Bacillati; phylum Actinomycetota; class Actinomycetes; order Micrococcales; family Micrococcaceae; genus Arthrobacter; species Arthrobacter sp. UYP6. Next base: position 26,260 of record NZ_JBEPPM010000009.1, on the reverse strand, counting down.
AGTGACCGCCGCCTTCTGTGACCGCCGCGGGTTTCGCCGTCGGGCACCATCCGTTAGATTTCTGTCAGCTGCTGCCCCGGAAACCTGTTTCCGGTCATTGCATGGCGGGCCGGGCCAACAAGGGAAAAGGGACGTACGCGATGGATGCGAAGAACCACCCAACTGTCCGCCGCGGCACCGGCTGGCTCCGGCACCAGGCGATTTCTCTGGCAGTGATTCTGGTGGCTTTGGCCCTCATACTGCTGCTAAGCGATCCATCTCCTCTGAAGGTTCTAGGAGCCGTTGGGTGCATTGCCGTTGCCGGGCTCTCCATTTGGTTTGGTGAAAAGCAGGTGAAGAGCCTGCGCCACGAGTACCGGTACGAGGACGAGGAACAAATCGGCTGAGCGCGAACCGCATCCGGGAGGCAGCCGCGGTCTGGCCCGGCGGCAGCCTCCCGGCGCGGTACAGGACTTAGAGCAGCTGGCGCGCGTTGGCCTTTGCCAGGTCGATGAGCTCGCGGCCGTTGCCGGCGAGCACCGTGCGCAGCGCGTAGACCGCGAAGCCGCTGGCCTGCTTCGCGTCGATCTTCGGAGGGATGGAGAGCTCCTGCCGTTCCACCGCGACGGAGACCAGTGCCGGACCGTCGTACTCGAAGGCACGCCGCAGGGCGCCCTCGAGGTCTTCCGGGCGGGTCACGCTCTCACCGTGCATCCCCACCGCCTGCGCGACCTTCCCGAAGTCAGGGTTCTCCAGCCCGGTGCCGAAGTTGACGATCCCCGCCGCCTTCATCTCCACCTCCACGAAGCTGAGCGCCGCGTTGTCGAACACGACAATCTTGATCGGCAGGTTGTGCTGCACCGCCGTCAACAGCTCCCCGAGCATCATCGCCAGGCCGCCGTCACCGGCCAGGATCACCACCTGCCGGTTCCGGTCCACCGCCTGGGCACCGAGGCCCAGCGGGGTGGCCGCCGCCATGGTGCCGTGCCAGAAGGAGCCGATCAGCCGCCGTCGCGCACCGATGTGCAGGTGCCGGGACGCCCAGATGACCGGGGTGCCGACGTCGGGCAGGAAGACCGCATCGTCGTCCGCGAGCTCGTTGATCAGGTGGGCGAGGTGCTGCGGATGGATAGCGCCCGAGCCCTGCTTCTCCAGGTCATCGAGCTGCTTCCGGGTGCGGCGGTAGTGGTCCAGCGACTTCTCGAGGTGGGTGCGGTTGGACTTGTGTTCAAGCAGCGGCAGCAGCGCCTCCGCCGTCTCGCGCACCCCGCCCACCATGCCCTGGGTGAGCGGAGTGCGGCGGCCGAGCTGCTCGCCGCGGATGTCCACCTGGAGGATCTTCGCGTTCTTCGGGAAGAACTGCTGGTAGGGGAAGTCAGTGCCGAGCATCAGCAACGCGTCGCAGTCCTCCATCGCCCGGTACCCGGACGCGAAGCCCAGGAGCCCGGTCATGCCGACGTCGAACGGGTTGTCGTGTTCGATGAATTCCTTGCCGCGCAGGGCATGCACAATCGGCGCGCCCAATGCGTCGGCGAGGGCGAGGACCTCGTCGCGTGCGCCCTCCACACCGGCACCCGCGAGGATCGTGACCTTGTCGCAGGAGTTCAGCGTGGCGGCTGCTTCCTGCAGCTCCGCCGGGGAGGGCACGGTGACGGGGTCGGCGCGGCGGACCGTGAAGACGCGCTCGTCCACGGCGTCTTCCAGCGCAGTGTCGCCCGCCATCACGAGCACGGCGACTCCCCGCTTTTCGATGGCGGTCCGCATGGCGATCTCCAGCAGCCGCGGCATCTGCTCAGGGCTCAGGACCATTTCGCAGAAGACCGTGCAGTCGCGGAACAGTTCGGTGGGCCGGGTCTCCTGGAAGTACTGGCTGCCAATCTCATCGGTCGGGATGTGCGAGGCGATCGCCAGCACGGGAACCCGGCTGCGGTGCGCGTCGTGGAGGCCGTTGATGAGGTGCATGTTGCCGGGGCCGCAGCTGCCTGCGCACACCGCGAGGTCGCCCGTCAGCGCCGCCTCCCCTGCGGCAGCGAACGCGGCCTCCTCTTCATGCCGGGCGAGCATCCACTCGATACCCTTCTCCCGGCGGATGGCCTCGGTCACCGCGTTCAGGGAGTCGCCGGGAACTCCCCAGATACGTTGGATCCCATTGGCGGCGAGGTTGTGGACAACGGTCTCGGCGATCGTGGGCATGCTGCTCCTCTGTTTGGTGCGTTCAGATGGCCCCATCAGTCTATGCACCGGGGATCGGGCAGAGCCAGCCGTGCGGGGAGTGCGCGAATGTGAGGACAACGACGGATTCCTCGACGACGACGCTGATGCCGCCGAAGTGCTGCGGGTGCGGATGCCGGCCGGCACCGCCCGGGCCTTCTCGAAGCGCACGCGGGAGGTCGTGGGCGCCGGGCGCACGTCAACGGGGGTGCCGGACTCCGGGCGCACGTCAACGGGGGTGCCGGACTCCGGCGGGAGAAGATCCTTCAGGGTCAGCACGAGAGCGGGCGAACCGTCGCGCTCATACGGGCACCGGTAAGGTGTGCCGGGCTCCAGCCGTGCGTCGCAGTCCACCATCGCCCAGTATCGGGAGGCGAAGCCGAGGAGCCCGGTCATGCCGACGTCGAACGGGTTGTCGCTCTCGATGAATTCCTTGCCACGGAGGGCATGCACAATCGGCGCGTCCAGCGCGTCGGCGCGCGCGGACCTCCTCGCTCTCCCCTTCCACGCCGCCGCCCGCGGCGAAGGTCGGCCATGAACGGGAAAAACTTCAGGGCCGGGCAAGTCAGCGCGCACAGGAATTGCCCGGAGCGGAACTCACCCACCCCTTTGGCGAAGACTGGGACGTGATAAACGGCACTGGATCACGTTGCACCCCGGTGGGGACCTAGCCGGTGACCTCGTCGATGATCTGGTCACCGAGTCATATCTGTTAGTCGTGGAAAAGTTGCCGAAGGCGCGACAGCCGGTTGACCCGGCAATGCTCGCTCAGCCGCGAGAATAGCTCTCAACGGCGAAGGGCCCTAGTGGCGAATACTAGGCAGGCGGGCTAGCGACGCCGCGAGTGGCACGGTGTCCTCGCCAGCTGCCCACCCTTGACCATGAACACTCTTGGCTCACCGATTCGCGCCACCAGGTGTCCGACGGCGGGGCCAGGTCCAGTTCCTAGTGTCAGGGGTTATCGACATGGCACATCCTAAAAAACGCTCGTCAGCACCCCACCGTCCACCCGCACCGCGGCACCGTTCGTCGCTGACGCTAACGGACTGGCCAGGAAGGTCACCATGGCCGCAATCTCCTCGGGCTCAATGAACCGCTCCAGCAGCGAGGTCTGGTTGGTCCCGATGATTGCCCGTTTCATGTCCGCCACGGACTTCCCGGTGGCAGCGGCGATGCCTTCCACGGTGGCGGCAACGCCGTCGGAGTACGTGGGCCCACCCAGGACCGAGTTCACGGTCACTCCGGTACCGCGGGTGAGCTTCGCCAGGCCGTTCCCCACAGCCATCATGGCGGCCTTGGACGCGCCGTAGTGGATCATGTCGGCCGGTACGTTGACGCCCGATTCGCTGCTGATGAACACGATCCGGCCCCATCCCCGCTCCAGCATGGACGGCATCAGCCGGCGGGCCAGCAGCGCCCCGCTCAGCGTATTCACCTCGAAATACCTCCGCCACTCGTCTGCGGAAATCTCGTCAAAGGGCTTCAGCTCGAACAGGCCAACATTGTTGATGAGGATGTCTACGTCGTCCAGCTCCGCGCAGAGCCGCTCCACCTGCTCGGGTACGGCGAAGTCGGCGGCGAGCCCGTCCACCGCGGCTCCCGGCACCTCACGCCGCAGCGCCTCGATGGCGGAGGCAAGCTTCGCGGCATCCCGGCCGTGAAGCGTCACGGCTACGCCGTCCCGGGCCAGCATGGTGGCCACGGCGTACCCAATCCCCTGTGTGGAACCGCTAATAAACGCGGTTTTCCCCGTGAGCTGCAAATCCATGGTGTTGGCCTTTCCCGCCGCGCGTGAAGCGGCCGTTCACCGGCGTCGGACCTTCCGGCGCGGTTTCACCTGACGATTCCACAGCCGGATCAGCACCCAATCAGCGCAGTGCCCGCGCACTAGAATCAGCAGGTGAATAACCTGCGGATCCGTGTTCTTGGCCCTGTTGGCGCCGAGCATGCAGGCGCCCCGCTCCACCTGTCCAAGGCGCGGCACCGCGAGCTTCTCGCCATCCTCGTCGCCGCCCGGGGCAGGACGGTATCCACACAGCGGCTTGTCGATGACCTATGGGAGGACACCCCGGCCGGCGCGGTGGGCGCCGTCCGCACCTTCATCGGCGAGCTGCGCCGCATCCTCGAACCGGGCCGCCCGCCCCGCACTCCCCCGGCGGTCCTGCTCACCACCGGCGGCGGCTATGCGCTCCACCTCCCGGCGGACGACGTCGATCTCTGGCGCGTCGAGCGGAGCCTCCAGGGCGCGGCGAAGCTGGGGCTGGAAGCCCGCGAGCGCGCGCTGACCGCAGCGCTCGATGAGTGGCACGGCAGTCCGTTCGAGGAATTCAGCACCCGCCCCTGGGCCACAGCAGAACGGGCACGCCTTGCCGAACTCCGGGCAGCCACGGGTGAGAAGCTGGCTTCCGCCCGGCTGGCACTCGGCCGCCCGCAGGACGTCCTGGCGCTGCTCGATGCCCATCTCGGCGAGCACCCGTGGCGGGAGGAGGGCTGGCGGCTGCTCGCTCTGGCCCTCTACCGCTCCGCCCGCCAGGCCGACGCCCTCGCCCTGCTCTCCCGGGCCCGTTCCACTCTGCGGGATGATCTGGGCCTTGATCCCGGAACGCGGCTGGCCGAGCTTGAGCAGCGCATCCTGCGCCAGGATCCGGCGCTGGATCTGGTGCCCGACGACGGCGCCTCCCTCCTTGCGCGAACCGTCGCCGCCGCGGGGCGAACCGGGAAACGTGCGCAGCTGGAGGGGGTGGCGCAGTTGCTTCCGGTGCTGGCCGTGTCCGGGTCGGTCCAGCTGGCAGCGGAGCAGCGGACAGCGGCCATTGCTGCGGCGGAGCAGTTCGGTGATCCGGATCTGGCGGCCCGGGTCATTGGCGGTTTTGAGGTGCCGGGAAGCTGGACCCGTTCGGATGATCCGGTTCAATCCGCGGCGGTCGTGGCCGCCGCGGTGCGGACGCTAAAGGCTCTGCCGCCACCGACGTCGGACCGGATGCGGGCGAGGTTGCTGGCCACCATCGCCATGGAATCCCGCGGGAGTGCGGACCGGATGCCGGAGGCCGCTGAGGCCGAACGGATTGCGCGGGAACTGAAGGACTCGGCCCTGCTGTGCTTTGCTCTCAGTGCCCGGTACCAGCAGACCTTCGCAACGACCGGGCTGGCGGGTGCACGTGAGGCGATCGGCGCCGAGATTATTGCGCTGGCCGTGGACGCGGAGCTGCCCACGTTCGAGATCCAGGGCCGGTTGATCCGGATGCAGGCGCTCTGCGCGCTGGATGATCTTGATGCTGCTTCCCGGGAGGCTGATCAGATCGATGCTCTGGCCGCCCGGTTCGACCGGCAGCTGGCGACGGTCTTCACCGGCTGGTTCCGGTGGACCTTCCTGCTGGGCCCCCCGCCGCCGGCAGGAGATGAAATGCCGGGGTTCAGAACGGGCTTGCTCAAACTGGCGGAGCTGACCGCCGCCGTTCGGAACGGTGCGGAGCTTCCGGACGGGGACTTCGGTCCGTATGAACCGTGGGTGCGGCCGCTGCTGCTGGCACGCGCAGGCCGGCTGGTGGCGGCTCGTGCGGCTCTCGACATCCTGCCGGAGCCTCCACTCGACCTGTTATTTGAAGTGTCGTGGTCCCTCATCGGCCTGGCCGCGGACAAATGCAGTCACCCGGCAATGGCCCGCCGCGCCCGCTCCGCTCTTCTGCCGGCGGCCGAAGAGCGCGCCGCCGGCAGCGGCGTCGTCGACCTTGGACCGATCCGCTTGCTATTGGACGATCTCGCAGGTTTCAGCAGAGGGCGGATCAGCTCCCGGAGTGATTAGCCGATGCTCTCAAACACCATCGTCGCCTGGATACGGTCTCCGCCACCGAATCCCTTACTCCCGCTGCTCGCGGTGGTAATGGTGTGGAGCCGGTATCCCTTCGCAGCCTGATTATTGATTGCCTCTTCCAAGGCGGTCAGGTTTCCCGAACCAGTACCCATAAGTTTCTCTTTGAGGATTACCTGTAAAACGACATAGTTTGGCATTACACAAAACCCTTCTCGACGCTGATTAATGGAAGCAATGCTACCCGTAGCAAATTCAGGCTTCCTGCAACCTCGCCACTGGAGACTTTGTTGTCTGGCCAGCCCGCACCGTGGCGCATGGCTTCATGGCTTCATGGCTTCATGGCTTCATGGCTTCTATCGACCCTGACAATCCCTTAGTGGACAAGGCTGCCTTGCCGGACCCGTCATTCTGGTGAACATGGTTGGCCGCACGGCAGCGGAGTGGGGTCACGCGTTTGATGCTGAACCGGCTTTCCAGGTTTCTTCGCTTTCATTCTCGATTTGTGGAGCCTCGCTACCGGCCAGGAAATTGCAATGATTTGTGCATTCCGATCGCGAACAACGGGAACACATAGAACAGAAGGCTCACGACGGAGCCCATGAGCAGCCAGATGTCGCTCAAGGAACGCGGCGCGGGAGGTGCGGAAGCCGGGGCAAGTATGGGAGTGGCGGCGGCGGCAACCTGCTCGACGGGCCCAAAGTCGCCGATGACGCGTTCGGCAGCCTGCTCTGAAACTCCATACCGGAGGAGCATCTCGGCCGCGTGCTCACGCATCGCCTGGATCGTCTCGGCGCGTTCCCGCGGTTCCGATCAGCGGCAAACAGGTTCCACGTCTGGGTAAAGAGATTAGGTTGTTGCCAGGTCACCACTCGGGAGCATTTGTGGTTTTCGACACATTGATACCCATCCTTTTCAGGCGTGGTTCCGAAGTATGGATGTCCCCTTTCCGGGGGGCACCCAGCATCACTCGCCCCTGAATAAGGAGATTCCCATGAATAAGTCACTTCGGCTTATGGCGGTTCCCACTCTGGCTTTAGCTGCCCTCGCCCTTTCGGGTTCCCCCGCCATGGCTCATGACGGTTCCGACCATTACCAGTCCACTTTGGGTCAGCTCAACGGCAGCGCAGGCTCCGGCGACATCACTGTTGATGTTACGGGCAACCAGGCCCACGTTGTCCTGAATGTTTCGGGGATGCCCGAGACCTTCATGGACGCCCCGTACCCCCACGTACAGCACATCCATGGTGGCTCCCAGGGCGTGTGCCCTGCACCTTCGGCAGACCAGGACGGCGACGGCGTCATCTCAACCACTGAGGGTGCTCCCTTCTACGGCGACATCCTCACCACCTTGTCCACCAGCGGTGACACCAGTCCTGCTGCCGGACTTGACCTCAAGGTCGGCGGGCAGGGAGGTGCCTACACGGTTGACCGCACGTTCGAAATAGACGACGCAACCAAGGCCTCTCTGGAGGCAGGCACCGCTGTTGTGGTGGTCCACGGACTTGATCCGGCAACTCTGAGTGCAGCGGGGCAGGCAGCTATGAGCGATCTGGCTCCTGAGCTTCCGCTGGCCGCCACTTCCCCGGCCCTGTGCGGGACTCTGGCAGCAGGACAGATGGAGATGCCCTCAGGCGGCGCTGACACCGGCGTCACCCAGGAAACGGGCGTCGACGCCGGAGCCCTCGCGCTCGGCGGCGGGCTGGCCCTCGTTGCCCTCGCAGGCGGAGCGTATGTCATTCGCCGGCGCAGCGCCGGAACAGCAGCCTAAGTCCGGACTGACTGGGTCCATACAATGACCACCAAGAAGCCCGGACGCCGCGGAGGCCTTCTGGCATCCGCGGCGTCCGGAGTTCTGGTCCTGCTGTCCCTGGCCGGATGCGCTTCCGGAACCGCCGACGTCGGCCCCTCACCTTCTGCTTCCGCGTCGGCTTCGGCGGAAGCCGGCACTGCGGCCCCATCGCAGGCACCCTCTGCCCCGCCGGCTGCCACTCCGGGCGTCCCGGCGGAAGAACAACTTCCAGTGCTGGGTGGGTCCGCTCCGGTAACCCTAAGTATTCCTTCGATCGGGGTCAGGACGGATCTTCTCCATCTCGGGCTGCGCGATAACGGTTCCTTGGAGGTCCCGGAGGACACCGGCAGCGGCGCACCTGCGAGTTGGTACAACGGTTCTCCAACTCCGGGAGAGCGCGGCCCGTCCGTGATGTTGGGTCATGTGAATGCTCTCGGCGGGAATGCGGGAGTCTTTGCTGATCTCAGAAAGCTCACGCCTGGCACTGAAATCGATATTTATCGGGCCGACGGCAGCACCGCAGTATTTACCGTGGAGCGCGGTGCCCTCTACAGCAAGAATGAATTCCCCACCGTCGAGGTTTACGGCAATACTCCGGGGGCCGAGCTGCGGCTTATCACCTGTGACGGCTATGACCCCGACACCGGACTTTTCGACGATAACTACGTCATCTACGCCAAATTAAAAGCCTGACAACTGAACGCTTCCCCCTTTTGGAGCGCGCAAGCAGGCAGGAACGGACAGGCAAATGAATAACCGCACCCTCGCGCTGCCATCCTTGGCCTTCGCATCGCTGCTCCTCTTCGGTTGTGCTCCGGCTGCCGGATCCGGCGTTCAAAACGCCCCCGTCGCAAGTTCGGAAACCGTCTCGGCTGCCGCCGCCCCAGAACACGGGGACGGCCACCACCAAGACCCCTCATCCCCGACGACGCCAGCAGTCAACGGCCCCAGTGAGGCCGCGCTGATGGTTTGTGGAGATCAGCCAGTGGAAAGACTCACCTCCATGTTGGATCTGGAGCAGAACCCGCACACCATCAACGACTGGGTCGATGACACTTTCACCTGCACCTACCATCTGCAGGAAGGGGCACTGGAAATCTCCGTCCAGGAAGCCCCCGACCAGACAATGGCACTGACGTATTTTGAGGCGAAGCAGGCCCTAGCCCAAGACGCCAAACCCATCGAGGGCCTCGCCAACCTCGGTTTCCCGGCCTATGAAACTGCCGACGGATCAGCAGTTTTCCAAAAAGACAGCTTCGTTCTGCAGGTGGATGCCTCAGCGCTGCCCGCTACTCTGGGGCCCGATGGCATCAGCAGGAACGCCCTGGCATATCAGCTCTCCACCACCATTTTGGCCTGCTGGGTTGAACACCACTGACACACGCCCACACTCTCTTCACCTAGGAGACCTTAGTGGCTTTGAGCCGCACCTTCTGCGGAGACGCGGAGTCCGCCGTCGGGCCGTCCCTCGATGGTGAGGGTTCCGCCGTGGGCCTGCACGATGCTCCGAACGATGGTCAGTCCCAGGCCGACGCCGGCCTGATCTGAGCGCACGCGCTCCGTGCCGCGCTGGAACGGCTCGGCAAGCGTCAAGACCAGTTCCGGCGGCAGTTTCTCGCCGGTGTTCTCCACCACGAGTTCGACACTCCCGTAGCCCGCTTCGGTGCTCACCCACACAGTGCCGTCGTCGGGCAGATTGTGGCTGATCGCGTTGTGCAGGAGGTTGGTGGTCATCTGCAGCAGCAGCGCACGGGAGCCAACGGCGGGGGTCTCCCCGCCGTCGGCAAGGAGGCGTACGCGGCGCTTCTCCGCGAGGGGCAGCAGGGTTTCGGCTGCTTCGTCCACAAGGAGGGACAGGTCAACCGGTTCGCTGGTGAAGGACTTTTGGTCTGCGCGGCTGAGCATCAGCAGAGCCTGGGTGAGGTCGATGGCCCGGAGGTTGACGGTGTGCAGCCGGTCAATGAGGTGGTTCACGTCCAGCTCCGGATCGTTCCGGGCCACCTCCAGGAGGGTCTGTGAAATCGCCAGCGGGGTGCGCGGCTCATGCGAGGCGTTGGCCGCGAAGCGCCGCTGTTCGGCCACGTGCGCTTCCAGCCGTTCTAGCATCGCGTCGAAGCTGTCCGCGAGCTCACGGAACTCATCCCGGGGTCCCTCCAACCGGACCCGGTGGGACAGTGTGCCGTCCATGGCCATGGTGGTGGCGGCCCGGATTTGCGTGAGCGGGGCCAGCATCCGGCCGGCGAGGATCCAGCCGCCGACCAGACCCAGGATCAGCAGGAAGCCCAGCGCCCACGCCGCCCTCGGGGCAAAGGCCTCCCACAGATCGGAGCGGCTCGGCGCAAAGGTGGTGGGGCCGAAGTTGGTCAGGTCCGGTATCAGTATCGATTCCTTGGGGGTGTAGCGCAGCAGAAAGACCCACAGGACGGCCAGGAGCAGGACGCTTGTCACCATCAGGAAGGCCGCGTAGCTGAGGGCGAGCTTGGCCCGGACGCTCAGCCCGCGCCTCCGCCTAGACAAGCTGGCCCGCGGTGCCTCCGGCACCCACACCGGCGTCGGGCGCTGCGTAAGCGTCAATCCGGTAACCGACGCCGGGGACGGTGGCGATGATCGTGGGCTCGCCCAGGCGCTTTCGCAGGGCGGAGACGGTGATGCGCACGGCATTGGTGAAGGGGTCCGCGTTCTCGTCCCAGGCCTTTTCCAGCAGTTCCTCGGCGCTGACCACTCCGCCGTTGGCCGCCACCAGGATTTCGAGCACGGCGAACTGTTTTCGGGTGAGCCCCACGTAGCGGCCGTCGCGGAATACTTCCCGGCGGAACGGGTCCAGCCTCAGCCCGGCGATCTCGCTGATCGGAGGCCGGGCATGGGCCCGACGGCGGTAGAGGGCTCGGAGCCTCAGCACGAGTTCGCGGAACTCGAACGGCTTCGTGAGGTAGTCGTCGGCGCCCAGTTCGAAGCCGGACGCCTTGTCATCAATCCGGTCGGCGGCGGTGAGCATCAGGATCGGCAGACCGCTGCCGGAGCTGACGATCCGGTGAGCGATCTCGTCCCCGGAAGGGCCCGGGATGTCGCGGTCCAGAATCACCAGATCATAGGAGTTGATGCTGATCAGTTCCAGGGCCGTGTGACCGTCCCCGGCGATGTCGGCGGCAATGGCTTCCAGCCGCAGCCCGTCACGGACCGCTTCCGCCAGGAGGGGTTCGTCCTCCACGATCAACACACGCATAGGCCGATCCTAGAGGACGGACATATTGTCCGCGTATCAAAAACCCCATACGTCACAGCAACAGCGCTGGAGCTTGGGTGGTGGCATGACCTCCGTTGTCTCACTTGCCGCCAGGGAACGCCGCACGCAGCGGGTTCGGAACGTTGCTGTCGCTGCCCTCTGTTCGGCCTTGCTCGGCGCCTACCTGCTCGCCTTCGGTCTCCCTGACGGGCTGCCGCGGGCCGGAGGCGGAGCGTTTAGCCAGCAGGCCATGGCAGGGCCTGCTGGTGTCCCGGCGGCCGGCTCGCTGACCGACGACGACGGCGTCATCTCGGGAGTTGTCTCGGTTTTCGACGACGCCCATCCGGCAGTGTCCACCCTCGATCCGGTGCTGCTCGACGCGGTTCGCGCAGCGGCGGTGGATGCCGCAGCCGAGGGGATCGCCGTCGTCGTCATCAGCGGCTGGCGTTCCCCGCAGTATCAGGAGCGGCTGCTAGAGGACGCCGTCGCCCGGTACGGCTCCAAGGAAGAGGCAGCCCGCTGGGTGGCCACTGCGGAGACGTCGGCCCACGTGCGCGGGGGCGCCGTGGACGTCGGGCCGGACGCTGCCCTTGAGTGGCTGTCCGCGAACGGCGCCGGGTACGGGCTCTGCCAGGTGTACGGCAACGAACCGTGGCATTTCGGATATTTGCCCGACGCCGTCACGTACGGCTGTCCCGCGATGTACACGGACCCGACAGAGGACCCGCGGATGAACCCGCCATGAGTCAGCCCTACCGCCGTCGGCCGGGAAGTCGGTGCCGAGCATCAGCAGCGCCTCGCAGCCCTCCATCGCCCGGTAACCGGACGCGAAGCCCAGGAGCCCGGTCATGCCGACGTCGAACGGGTTGTCGCTCTCGATGAATTCCTTGCCGCGCAGGGCGTGCACAATCGGTGCGCCCAGTGCGTCGGCGAGGGCGAGGACTTCCTCACGTGCGCCCTCCACGCCGGCACCCGCGAGGATCGTGACCTTGTCGCAGGAGTTCAGCGTGGCGGCTGCTTCCTGCAGCTCCGCCGGGGAGGGCACGGTGACGGGGTCGGTGCGGCGGACCGTGAAGACGCGCTCGTCCACGGCGTCTTCCAGCGCGGTGTCGCCCGCCATCACGAGCACGGCGACTCCCCGCTTTTCGATGGCGGTCCGCATGGCGATCTCCAGCAGCCGCGGCATCTGCTCAGGGCTCAGGACCATTTCGCAGAAGACCGTGCAGTCGCGGAACAGTTCGGTGGGCCGGGTCTCCTGGAAGTACTGGCTGCCGATCTCGTCGCTCGGGATGTGCGAGGCGATCGCCAGCACGGGAACCCGGCTGCGGTGCGCGTCGTGGAGGCCGTTGATGAGGTGCATGTTGCCGGGGCCGCAGCTGCCTGCGCACACCGCCAGCTCGCCCGTCAGCGCCGCCTCCCCTGCGGCAGCGAACGCGGCCTCCTCTTCATGCCGGGCGAGCATCCACTCGATACCCTTCTCCCGGCGGATGGCCTCGGTCACCGCGTTCAGGGAGTCGCCGGGAACTCCCCAGATACGTTGGATCCCATTGGCGGCGAGGTTGTGGACAACGGTCTCGGCGATCGTGGGCATGCTGCTCCTCGGTTCGGCGCGCTCAGACGGCCCCGTCAGTCTAAGTCGCGGGGTCGGGCTGTGCCAGAGGTGTGGCGGGTGCGTGCGTGTGAGGAAGACGACGGGCTCCTCGAGGACGACGACGCGGACGGGCACACCTGCGCCTTCCCCGAGAACTGATACCGGCGTCCGACGTGGTGACCGCCGACCTGACGCTCACCGGCCGCCTCACGACGGCGTCGAACGCCACCTTCCTGGGAAGCACCGGCGATGCGGCCGTCGTCTGCAAACCGATCGCGGGCGAGAAGCCGCTGTCGGACTTCCCCGACGGGTGCGTGGGGTTCGCCATCTGCACACCCTCGGGGAACGTGCTGCGCGAGCCCACCATAGGAATTCGGCGCCCCTTCAAGCTCGACCACGGGCTAACCCACGCGCATTCCCGCTGCGATCCCCCTTTGAATACTGCGTCCAGACCCTGTTTCCCCGTCGAAACAAGAAGTTAACACCTGCGACCAAAAACCCGTTGTGGTGGAAATACATGACATGTACCATTTCACATGTTTAGTGATTTAGGCCACATTTTGATCGGTTACGCACCCCTGCTGTCTGGTTCGTCCTGCTCCGTTCCTTTCAGAGCACCAAACCAATTCACATGAAAGATCGCCATGACACTTTCAGAAACCGCGGACGAGAAGCTCGCACCCCCTAGCGGCATCAAGCTGGATAACATTTCGAAGCGCTACGGCGATCTGGTTGTCCTCGACGATGTTTCCCTGCATGTAAAGCCGGGAACCGTTAACGCCCTCATCGGTCCCTCCGGTGCGGGAAAGAGCACCTTCCTGCGATGCATCAACCTGCTCGAACGGCCCGACTCGGGAACCATCCACGTGGCCGGGCATACCATCGAACCCGGAAAAGCGGTGAACGGCCGCGATCTGGCTGCCCTGCGGCGCACGGTCGGCATGGTGTTCCAGTCCTTCAACCTGTTTCCGCACATGTCTGCGCTGAAGAACATCAGCTTTCCCCAGCAGAAGGTGCTCGGCCGCACCAAGGAAGAGGCCGACGAGCGTTCCATGCAGTTACTTGACCGGGTCGGGCTCAGAGACAAGGCATCGGAGCACCCGGGGCGGTGCTCCGGAGGCCAGCAGCAGCGCATCGCCATTGCCCGGGCACTTGCTTTGGATCCAAGCATCATGCTGTTCGACGAACCCACGTCGGCGCTTGATCCGGAAGTCGGACTGGAGGTCCTGGCCGTTATGCGGGAACTGGCTGCAGAGGGCATGACGATGATCGTGGTTACCCACGAAATGCAGTTCGCCAGAGATGTCTCCGACACTCTCGTCGTCATGGCAGACAGCAAGATCATCGAACAGGGCGACCCGGGCACCATCATGAGCGACCCACAGGAAGCGCGCACAAGACGTTTTCTGCGGGCCGTGCTGGAGCGCTGACATGGACGCCCTATCAGCAGTGCTCCAGGGGCTGCCCATGACCCTCTGGCTGACAGTGTCTGCTTTCGCCATAGGAATTGTCGGCGCCGTTCCACTGGCTGTCGGCCTGTCATCATCGAACATTCTTGTTCGATTGGCATGCCGGCTCTTCGTAGATTTTGTCCGGGGAGTACCAATCATCGTGTGGTTATTCCTCCTCAAATTCGGCATCCAGTTAGGCACCTTTAAATTCAGTCCCGTCAGTGCTGCGGTAGTCGGCCTGGGCGTTGTCTCCATGGCGTATCTCGCCGAGATCTACCGCGGAGGGCTTCAGAGCGTGCCGCGGGGACAAAGTGAGGCCGCAGACGCCTTGGGCCTGGCCCGCGGAACGACATTCTCCCGGGTAATGGCTCCGCAGGCATTTCGCATCGTTTCCCCGTCGATTGCGACTTATCTGACCGGCTTGCTGAAGGACTCGTCCATCGCCTCAACCATCATCGTTACCGAGATGGTTTTCCAGTCCCAGGCTTTCGCCAGGCAGCACCCCACCGTCGAAGGGATCTTCCCCTACATCATCGTGGGTGCCCTCTATATAGGGCTGAGCTTGCCTGTCGCCTATATGTCCCGTCGCCTTGACACCCGCATGAGGAAGGCCATTTACGCATGACTTGGCTTACAGACTGGGCGGGTTACCTCCCGCAAATGTTGTCCGGCCTCAGCGTCAGCCTGATGATCGCCGGCGTCTCCATCTTCTTCGGTTATCCGCTGGGGCTTGCCCTCAGCCTCATGGTGTCCGCCAAGAACCTCGCTGTCCGCACCTTCGGCCTCGCGGTGGTGGAGGTGGGCCGAGGCGCACCTGCACTGGTGGTCCTTTACCTCGTTTACTACGGCCTGCCGAAGTTCGGGATCGCGTTCGAGAGCATCACCGCCGCGTGCCTGGCACTGACGTGGAACGCTGCGGCCTATTCGAGCGAGATTATGCGCGCCGGGCTCCAGTCGGTTCCCCGCGGACAGCACGAGGCTTCGAACGCCCTTGGCCTTGCGAACAAGGACAGCTTTTTCCGCATCATCCTGCCGCAGGGCATGCGGTCCGCGGTCCCCGGGCTCATGGGTGTTGCCATCCAGGTTTTCCAAGGCACCTCCCTGGCCTACGGCATTGCCGTCCCGGAACTCATGAAGACTGCCTACAACATCGGCAGCGAAGACTTCAACTATCTCCAGATTTTCGCCCTCGCCGGCCTCTGCTACGCGGTGATTTCCATGCCCGCTACCTGGATCACCGTCTTTTTCGAAAAGCGCATGGCACGCAACGCGTGACATCCCAGATTTTCCTTACCGCTTCCCATCCTGCGCCAACCAACCATTAGGAGAAAAAAGTGAATACCAACCGTATTAAGGGTGCAAGCGTTCTTGCTGTCACCACGATTGCACTCGGTTTCGGGCTGACCGCCTGCGGCTCATCTTCTGAAGCGAGTTCCACCTCGGACTGCACTCCCAAGCATGAGGGCATTGAAACAGTAAGCGCCGGAAAGCTCACCGTCGGGGTAATCGACATCCCTCCGTTCAGTAGCTACAACAGTGGCGATCCCGAGGGCATCGACATCTCCATCGTCAACAAGATCGCCGAGGAGGAATGCCTCGAGCTGTCCTACCAGCCGGCCACCTACGCCGATGCCGTCCAGTCCATCTCGGGGAACAGCATTGACATAGCAGTTGGAACCATCGATGCGACCGAAAAACGGCTCAAGGCCGTCGATTTCTCGGCCTCTACCTACCTTGACGGCATGGGCATCGCATCCAAAACCGGGGCAACTACTGTCGATGATCTGGAAAAGATGGACAAGGTAGGAACCATTGACGGCTACCTGTGGGTGGAGGACCTCAAGGAAATCCTGGGCGACCGCCTGGTCACTTACCCGAGCAGCGTGGAACTTAAAGCCGACTTCGACGCCGGCCGACTGGACGCAGATGTCGATGCCTACGGCGTACAGGTAATCCAGTTCAAGGGTGCAGACGACATCACGGTGGCTCTGGCGAACGACAACCCTGACGAGCGCGTAGGGGCGATTGTCACGGCCCCCGAGGCTGCCTTCCCCCTAACAAAGGGCAACACCAGCCTGCGCGATGCCCTTAGCGCCGGCATCGAAGCCCAGCGCGAAGACGGGACCATCAGCAAGCTCCTGGTCGATGCCGGCCTGTCCGAAGGACTTGGAAAGGTCGCCGATGAGCAGTACGTAGTCCCCGCCAGCTAGTCCCCCACCCCGCAGCCCAACCCTCGTCAGCCTCAGATGGGCTACGTCGCGGGCTGATCTCCACCGACCGGCGGCGTGCCCTGCCGCTGGTTTCCCGAAAGGAATTCAAGAAATGACCGAGACCCAAAAACCCTGGCACGGAGTGCTCGTCGCCACCGCACTGCCGTTCAAAGACGACCTGAGCGTTGACTACGACGCCTACGCCGAACACGTGGCGTGGCTGGCCGCAAACGGATGCGACGGCGTTGCCCCCAACGGCTCACTCGGTGAGTACCAGACGCTGAGCGAGGAGGAGCGGGCCCGGGTCATTACCACGGCGGTGGAAGCCGCCCCGGAGGGCTTTACCGTGATGGCGGGGGTTGGTGCATATGGCGGCCTGCAGACCCAGTACTGGGCCGAGCAGGCCGCCGAGGCCGGCGCCCACGCCTTGATGCTGCTGCCCCCCAACAGCTACCGCGCCAACGAGGAGGAGGTCGTTGACCACTACCGCCGGGCCGCCACGATCGGTCTGCCGATCGTGGCCTACAACAATCCGATTGACACCAAGGTCGACCTGACGCCGCGCCTTATCGCTCGGCTGCACGGTGAGGGCTACATTGTCGGCGTCAAGGAGTTCAGCGGTGACGTCCGCCGGGCCTATGAGATCAAGGAACTGGCCCCGGAGATGGACCTACTCATCGGCACCGATGACACGGTCCTGGAAATGGGCATTGCCGGGGCCGTCGGCTGGGTATCCGGCTATCCCAATGCCATCCCGGAATCCACCGTCGAACTGTACAAGCTCTCCACCTCAGGCCGGCTCGAGGATCTGGAGCGGGCACGCGTGATCTATCGGGACCTGCATTCTCTGCTGCGGTGGGACTCCAAGACTGAATTCGTCCAGTCAATCAAGCTGTCCATGGACATAGCAGGCCTGCGCGGCGGTCCCTGCCGGCCGCCTCGCGGTCCGCTCACCCCTGAGATGCACGCGCAGGTTGTCCAGGATACGAAGACCGCGCTGGCCAAGGGCTATAAGTAACACCCTGCCCGCGCCGCCGGGGGTCCGTCCGGCACAATAGTCGCCGGACGGACCCCTACCCCTTAGCTCCCCTACCACCAAAAGGAACGTGCCAAGCATGAGAACCACACGTGTCTTCCACGCCGTCGATTCGCACACCGAGGGCATGCCCACCCGTGTGATTACGGGCGGCGTCGGGACCATCCCCGGGGCCAGCATGGCTGAGCGCAGGCTGTGGTTCATGGAACACTCGGACTGGATCCGCACGCTGCTGATGACCGAGCCGAGGGGCCACGCGTCCATGAGCGGTGCAATCCTGCAGCCCCCCACCCGGACCGACGCCGACTTTGGCGTGCTTTACATCGAGGTCTCGGGACTACTGCCGATGTGCGGGCACGGCACCATTGGCGTGGCCACGGTGCTGGTAGAGACGGGAATGGTCGACGTCATCGAGCCGGTAACCACCATTCGCCTGGATACCCCCGCCGGACTGGTCATTGCCGAAGTCGCGGTCAGGGATGGCCAGGCGGAGTCCGTGACCATCCGCAATGTTCCCTCCTTCGCGGAACGCCTGAATGCGAAGGTCGAGGTTCCCGGTTACGGGATAGTCGGCTATGACCTGGCCTTCGGCGGCAACTTCTATGCCGTGGTTTCGCTCGAGGATCTCGGGCTGCCGTTTGAGCGGGAGCGCAAGGAGGACCTGATTTCGGCCGGACTGGCGATCATGGAAGCCATCAACTCCACCGATGAACCTGTGCACCCTGAGCGCAACGACATCCGGGGCTGCCATCACGTCTACCTCATGGCTCCGGGGTCCACGGCCGAGCATTCCAGGCACGCGATGGCAATTTGCCCCGGCTGGTTTGACCGGTCTCCATGCGGAACGGGAACCAGCGCCAGAATGGCCCAACTGCATGCACGGGGCGAGCTGGGATTGAACCAGGATTTCATCAATGAGTCATACATTGGATCACGGTTTACCGGCCGGCTCGTCGAGGAAACCACTGTTGCCGGCCGCCCCGCCGTCGTCCCCACCGTTACCGGCCGGGCCTGGATCACCGGAACTGCACAGTATTTCCTGGACCCGTCGGATCCGTTCCCCGAGGGGTTCCTGCTATGACTATTCCCTATTTCGACGCATCCGCTGTCCGCGCTGCGGTCCCCTTCGAGCGGGCCGTGCAGGCTATAGAAGAGAGTCTGCTCGGCGGCTTGGACCCTGAGCTCGACAGCCCCCGTCTGTTCAGCCCCGCCCCCGCTGGAGAATTCCTGATCATGCCGACGGAGGGCACCCGCTACAGCGGAATCAAGGCTGCCACCATTGCCCCGGAGAATCCCGCCCGCGGACTGGAAAAAATCCAAGGCATCTACATCCTTTTCGATTCGGCAACACTGGCACCTGTCGCGACCATGGACGGCGCCGAGCTGACCGCCATCCGGACCCCGGCCACCACCCTGACTGCGGTCAAGCACATCGCGGCAGCAGCACCGGAGGGAGAAGGGATCGGGAGTACGCCCCGCATCCTGGTTTTCGGGGCTGGCATCCAGGCCCTGAACCATATCCGCGCGGCACGCGCCGTGTTCCCCCAAGCTGAATTTTCGGTCATCGGCCGGCGTCCGCACCGCGTCGAGGAATTGATCCGGACGCTGGCGGCGGAAGGGATCCGGGTGCAGGACGCCTCCGGAGCGATGGAAGATTCGGTGGCGGCGGCCGATGTCATTTTGTGTGTGACTTCTTCACCCGAACCGCTCTTCGACGGGGCCCTGCCCAAGGACGGTGCAATCATCGCCTCCGTCGGCCAGCACGGGCTCGATGCCCGTGAGGTCGACGCCGCGTTGGTGCGGCGCAGCGACGTGGTGGTGGAAGGACGGGCCTCGGCCTGGCGGGAAAACGGCGACCTTATTCCCGCACGCAGCGTGCGGGAATGGCAGGAAATCAATCCTCCCAATCTGCACGACCTGGTCCTCGGGAAACTGGCCAGAAGACGCGCAACGTGCTGCCTGTTCACCGGAGTCGGAATGGCCTGGGAAGACCTTGTCACAGCTGCCGTGGTGTATGAAGAAGGCCGAAGCTCATGACACTCGGCACTGCCGCATACCCTCAAGGAACCACTATGAACTCTCCCGCCCGTTCGCTTGCCCCGCTTTCACGTGCGCTGAATCTGAGGGAATCAGTCACAGAGAAACTGCGCACCGCCATTGTCACCGGCGAACTGATGGAAGGGGAGATTGTCTCCGCGCCGGCGCTGGGGATCGTGCTGGGTGTTTCCGCGACGCCGGTGCGTGAAGCAATGATGGACCTGGCCCGTGAGGGCTTGGTTGAAACAGTGAAAAACAAAGGCTTCCGGGTCACTTCCGTCACCGACAAGGAGCTGGACGACATCACGGAAATCCGGCTCCTGATCGAACCGCCCACCGTGGCGCGGGTGGTGGGGACCATCCCCCCGGAGGGCTTCATCGAGCTGCGGCGGCTCGCGGATGAATGCATGGCCGCCGCCAAGGCCGAGGACCTGAACGGCTATCTCGTCAGCGACCGGGAACTCCACGCTGCAATCCTGGCCTACTCCACAAACCAGCAGCTGGCCGAGCTGGCAACGTCCCTGCGCCGTCGCACCCGCATGTACGGACTGCAGACCTTGGTCCGTGAAAACAAGCTGGCCGGCTCAGCCCAGGAGCACCACACCCTGCTGGAGCTGATGCAGGCCGGCGATGTTGAGGGCTCGCGCGCCTTGATGAACCAGCACATTGCGCATGCCCGTGGCCTGTGGGCGCGGGGTACCGAAGACGAATCGAGCAGAAGTGAGTAAAGCATGAACGCACCCAGCGATGTGCTCGTGGTGGGCGCCGGCATTGTTGGCTCAGCCATTGCCTACTTTGCCAGCGTCGAGGGCCTAAAAGTCACCGTGCTTGACCGCGGATTGCCGGCGAGTGGGACCTCTTCGGCCTGTGAAGGCAACATTCTTGTTTCCGACAAGGAACTGGGCCCGGAGCTGGAACTGACCAAGTATTCGCTCGGGGTCTGGAAGAACGATTTGGCAGAACACGCCGGCCAATGGGAGTTCGAGGGCAAGGGCGGCATCATTGTTGCCTCCCGGGATTCCTCTCTCACATCACTGAACCGCCTGATGGCAGCGCAGCGCGCATTCGGAATCAACGTGAAGTCACTCTCCCTGGAAGAACTGCGGGAGCTGGAACCGAATATCTCGCCAGCCGCGGTGGGTGCCGCGTACTACCCGGAGGACAGCCAGGTCCAGCCGATGCTCGCGGCAGCACACTTGCTGCGGATGGCGCGGATGAATGGCGCGCGTTTTGTCCCCCGGGCACGCGTCACTGAATTCCTGCGCAGCCACGGCCGGGTCACGGGGGTCCGGACGACGGCAGGGGATTTCGCCGCCGACGCCGTCGTCAATGCGACAGGCACTTGGGCCTCGGGCCTCGCCGCACTGGCCGGAGTCAACGTACCGGTGAATCCCCGCCGGGGCTACGTGCTGGTCACCGAGCCGCTTCCGCCGATGATTCACCACAAGGTCTATGCGGCCGAATACGTGGACAACGTGGGCAGCTCCGACGCTGGCCTCCAGTCATCGCCCGTGGTGGAAGGCACACCGGCCGGAAGCATTCTGATCGGTTCGAGCCGGGAACGCGTGGGGTTCGACCGCACCGTGAGCGTACCGGCCCTGAGAACAATCGCCGCCAATGCCGCCGCGTTGTTCCCGTTCCTTAAGGAGGTAAAAATCATGCGGCACTACCATGGCTTCCGCCCCTACTGCCCTGACCATCTGCCGGTGATCGGGCCAGACGATCGCGCTCCGGGCCTGTGGCATGCCAGCGGCCACGAAGGTGCCGGCATCGGCCTGTCCGTGGGCACAGGCAAGCTGATGGCCCAGGCCCTTGCCGGCAAAACGCCTGACCTGTCGCTGGAACCTTTCACCCCGGCCCGCTTTGGGGCGTTTGATTCCACCGCACTTGATGCTCAGGAGGCCAGCGCATGAGCTCACCGATACGAGCCACGTTCAACGGGCAACCCATCACGGCAGCGGACGGCGCCACTGTTGGAGGGGCCCTGGTCGCAAACGGCATCACGTCATGGCGCAGTACGCGTCAAAAGGACCGTCCCCGAGGTTTGTTCTGCGGCATCGGGGTGTGTTTCGACTGCCTGGTGGAGGTTGACGGGCAACCCAACGAACGGGCCTGCATGGTCCGGGTCAGGGACGGCATGTCGATAACAGGGGCGGAATCCGTCCGCGACGGAGGAGGCGAATGAGCGCCCGCCGCGACGACGTCACCTACGACGTCTGCGTCGTCGGTGCAGGACCCGCCGGACTGGCTGCGGCCGTCAGCGCCGCCGAGCATGGTGCCCGTGTGGTCTGCATAGACGCGAATGACCAGCCTGGTGGCCAGTTCTGGCGGCACCGGCCCGAAGACATACCGTCAGGCGACGACGGTGCAGGGCACCACGATTGGAAGACCTATCTCAATCTGCGCGCCCGCTTTGACTCTGCTGTTGCGGCCGGCACCTTGGCATACCACCCGGGCCGCCATGTCTGGATGGCCCAGCACGAAAACACCGCATTCACCCTGCGCTCAACCGCGA
Organism: Arthrobacter sp. UYP6; assembly: GCF_040547315.1. NCBI lineage: Bacteria > Bacillati > Actinomycetota > Actinomycetes > Micrococcales > Micrococcaceae > Arthrobacter > Arthrobacter sp. UYP6. The sequence continues at coordinate 4,407 of NZ_JBEPPM010000009.1, read as the reverse complement.
GCGTCCGGACCGGGACGGATGATTCCGGCCCGCAGACTGTCCGCGCCTCCCGCATGGTGATTTGCGCCGGGGGCTACGACCGGCAGCTGCCGGTACCCGGGTGGGATCTGCCAGGCGTCATGGCGGCCGGAGGAATCCAGGCGTTCATCAAGGCCAACGGCCTGCCCCCGGGAAAGTGCTTTGTCGTGGCCGGCACCGGGCCCTTCCTGCTGCCGGTGGCCGCAAACATCGCAGCGGCCGGCGGGACCGTGGCCGCCGTGTGCGAGGCCACCAATTTCACCGGCTGGCTGCCCCATTTGGGTACAGCCATGCGGGTTCCGTCCAAGGGCCTCGAAGGCGCCGAATACCTGGCCGCTTTTCTCCGGCATCACATTCGTTTCCGCCTCCGCACCGTCGTCGCCGAAATCCTGGGCACGGACCGGGTGGAAGCTGTGCGCACCGTAAAGCTGGATGCTCAGGGCCGGCCCGTTCCCGGCAGCGCGCGCCTGATTCAGAACGTGGACGTTGTCGGCCTGGGCTGGGGTTTCACCCCGCAACTGGAGCTGCCGCTGTCCCTCGGAGCGGAAACCCGACTGGACGACGACGGTTCCCTCATTGGTGTCACCGATGAACTACTGCGCTCGTCCGTGCCTGGCCTTTACCTGGCAGGGGAAGTCTCCGGCGTCGGCGGCGCTGCGCTGGCCGTTATCGAGGGCCTGATTGCCGGCCGGACCGCTGCCCGCGAGGCCGCAGGAGCAACACTTGGCCCTGCACCCGACGCTGCGCTTCCCGCGGAAACGCAGGCGCTTGTGCGTAAGGCAGCCACCTATCGGGCCTTCGCCCGGGCCATGCATCTGGCCCACCCGCTTCCCGCCGGCTGGCAGAGCCTGCTCCGCCCGGACACCCTGGTGTGCCGGTGCGAGGAAGTCACAGCCGGGGAAATCACGGCCGCGAAAGAACACCTGTGCGCCACGGACGCGCGGACCCTCAAGTCCATGACACGTACCGGCATGGGCTGGTGCCAGGGAAAGGTATGCGGATTCGCTGCCTCGTGCCTTGCCGGGACCGGCACCGCCTCGGTTGAGTCCCTGCGCTCCGTGTCCAAGCGGCCGGTCGGAATCCCTGTGGCCCTATCCGAACTACTCACCCTTGAGGACCCTCAGGTCCCCGAAACCCCGTCACACAGCTAGGAGAAGCATGATGACCCTATCCACTGCCACAATCCCGGAAGCCACCCAACCCGCCGAGCTGGAGTCCATCCTTGCCGCCGCGGAGACCGCGTCCCGCATCTGGGCTGCCCGGCTGCCTTCCGAGCGTGCCGTCGCGTTGGAAGCGGTGGCCGATGCGCTCGATGCCGCTCGTGACGTCCTTGTCCCGACTGCCATGGTCGAGACCAACCTGCCCGAGGCCCGGCTAACCGGCGAATTGAAGCGCACCACCTTTCAGCTGCGGCTCTTCGCCGAGGTCCTGCGCGACGGCGGATACCTTGACGCGAGGATCGACCATCCGGATCCCGAGTGGCCCATGGGTGCGCCGCGTCCGGATTTGCGCCGCGTGCTGGAGCCGATCGGGCCGGTCCTTGTTTTTGCTGCGAGCAATTTTCCGTTTGCCTTTTCGGTGGCCGGCGGCGATACCGCGTCGGCGCTGGCGGCAGGAAATGCCGTGATCCTCAAAGCCCATCCGGGCCACCTGCTTCTGTCTGCCCAGACCGGTGAAGTGGTCTCCGCAGCTTTGGCCGCTGCCGGCGCACCGCACGGGACGTTCTCCGTGATCTTCGGGACGGATGCCGGCAGCGAGGCGCTGGCGGACCCTCGGGTGAAAGCGTCAGGCTTCACGGGTTCCATTTCCGGGGGAAGGGCGTTGTTCGATATCGCCAACTCGCGTCCGGAACCGATCCCGTTTTACGGCGAATTGGGCAGCAACAACCCGGTCTTTGTGACACCTGCTGCTGCAGCAGCGAACGGGCCGGACATAGCTAGCGGCTTCGTCGGGTCCTTCACTGCCGGTGCGGGCCAGTTCTGCACCAAGCCGGGCACCCTGTTCGTCCCTGCCGGCTCCGGACTTACCGAGGCGCTGCGGCAGGCAGCATTGCCGGCGGAGGCCAAACTGCTCAACTCCCGCCTCCACCAGGGTTACCGAGAGGTTCTCGGTACCTTAACTGCCAACAGCCGGTTCTCCGTCCTGGCTCAGGGCCCAAACCCGCTGGCTGATCCACCAGGACCGACTCTCCTACTGACGACGGCTGAGAACGTGTTCGCCTCACCCCGCGAGCTGCAGCAGGAGTGCTTCGGTCCTACCGCTGTTGTTGTGGAGTACGACGATGTGTCCCAGCTTCCGGAACTGGCCGCTACCTTCGAAGGACAGTTGACCGCAACGGTCTTCGGCACTGACGAGGACGATATGGCGGGTCTGGTGGAAGTGCTCGCCCGCAAGGCCGGCCGCGTACTTTGGAACCAGTGGCCAACGGGAGTGTCGGTCACCTATGCCCAGCAGCACGGCGGGCCCTATCCGGCCACCACTGCTGTCGGCTCCACCTCCGTGGGCACTGCTGCCATCGGCCGTTTCCTGCGGCCTGTCGCTTATCAGGGTTTCCCCGAGCATCTCTTGCCTCTGTCTCTGAAGGAAGACAATCCGTTGGGGATTCCGCGCCTAATCAACGGCGAGCGGACCTAGGCCATCTGAGCCCGTCGCGAGCTGACGCTCAGGGGCGGCATTAAGACGGCGTCGAACGCCACCTTCCTGGGCTGCATCGGCGACGCGGCCGTCGTCGACAACCGATTGCGGGCGAGAAGCCGCTGTGGGACTTTCCCGACGGTTTCTGGCGCACCGCGAGGTGGCCGCCTACCTGGTTTCGGAGGTTTTCGGCTGGAATACCGTCCCGCGCACCTGGCTGCGGGACGGTCCGCTCGGTGAGGGAACGGTGCAGCTCTGGCAGGAGACGGATCCGGAGCAGACCGCGGTGGACCTGGTGGCGGCGGACGACGTGCCGGAAACCGGCTGGAAACAGGTCCTCGAGGGTCAGGACGAAAACGGTCGGATCGTCGCCCTCGTACACGAAGACTCGCCGGCGCTGCGGCGGATGGCAGTGTTCGACGTCGTCGTCAACAATGCCGACCGCAAAGGCGACCACATCCTCGCCATGGCCGACCGGCACCGGTACGGCGTGGACCACGGGCTCACCCTCCACAGCGACCACAAGCTGCGGACGGTGCTGTGGGGCTGGATCGGAGAGGCGCTGACCGCCGAGGAACTCGAGGGCGTCGATCGTGTTCTCGCCGGTCTGGAGGGTGAGCTGGGCCGAAAGCTGGCCGAGCTGCTCACCGCCGAGGAGATTGCTTCACTCTCCGCGCGCTGCGCCCGGTTACGTTCGGCCGGAGTGTTTCCGGCTCCGAGCGGCGGGATGCCGGCTGTGCCCTGGCCGCTGTTCTAACGGATTCTTCTAGTTCTGGGGCCGGACGTCCCAGACGTGATGGAGCGCGTCATGGATGAAGTAGCGGGCCAGGGTATCCACGGTAAAGGCGCTGCCGTCTGAGCGCAGCCCGCGCCGGGTCAGCTGAACGGGTTCGACGGCGGCGAAGGCTGCCGCTGTCTTTTCCGCTTCCGCGGCCAGCTCGGTGGCCACCACTGCCGGATCCTGTTCCGCGTACCGTTCGGCAACGGCGATTGCATCCTGATCCCAGTCAGCGAACCAGCATCAGATTCAGCCGCGCCCGGTAGACGCGGCACAGATCCCGGACATGGGCTGCGTATTCCAAAGGCGACCAGGTGCCCTCATCCGGCCGCTGGACCGCTGCCGGATCGGAGAGAATACGCCGCCAGTCGTCCGCGCTGCCGCGGAGCAGGCCTGGCACATCGCGAAAATCCGCCGCAGCGGCGTCGAACCCGCACTCGGGGCAGGGACGTCCAGGACCCAGGTCCAGTTCTTGGTGTCGGGGGTTATCGCCATGTGCACATCCTCTGGGAACGTGAGCTTCGCGAGTCGTCCATTTCCATCGGCCCTACTCAGGGCCGCAGGCCGCGGGGATGAGGCACCGCGGGGAAATAGAGCTGCTGGCTGTGCGGTTCCCCTATGAGATTATTCGGCCCTTGGAGAGCATCGGCGGATCCATTCACGACCCCTCCGACCCTGTCGGCCGGCTGCTGTTGAACGTCCTGGCCATGGTCGCCGAATTCGAATCAGACCTCATCCGCGCCCGCACCCGCGAAGGCATGCAGGTCGCCAAGGCCAAAGGGCGGCTCCTCGGCAAGCAACCCTACCTCTCCAAGAGCCAGGAAGCCCACTGGCCTTGACCCCGGATGGTGGACAGGGGCTAAGCGGCGAGGTCGATCCCTACGCCCTGTGATGAGTATTCCAGCTCAAAGTCCACGGGGCTGACATTAGCGATTGAAGAGTGGCGGCGGCGCTGGTTATAGCGGTCCTCTATCCAC